>UQVD01000090.1 GCA_900544385.1 uncultured Collinsella sp. | reverse complement strand
TCTACACACTGCATATCGTCGGCAGCGTCAGATGTGTATAAGAGACAGTCATCGGCCTGTTCATTATGGGTTCCGCGATGCTGAACTCCGTGATCGGTACCGTCGAGGATCAGGTTGTCATCAATGCCTTTATTAGCGATGACGCCGATCAGGCAGACGTCCAGGCCTTTGAGGCCGAGCTCAAGACGTGGAGCAACGTCAAGTCCGTGACCTATAAGGATAAGGACGACGCGCTGGCCGAGTACACGAGCAAGATGTCGGGCAACGCCGACGCCACCATGAGTGCGCTCGACGGCCAGAACCCGCTGCCCGCCTCGTTTGCGATTGAGATGGACGATCCGTCTCAGGTCGAGAGCACGGCCAAGAAGCTCAAGAAGAACGCCGACTTCCAAAAGATTGCGGACGACGGCGACGTCAACGCGAGCGTGCTGTATGGCCAGGAGGAAGTGAGCCGCCTGTTCCAGGTGACCAACTACATCCGTATCGCCGCCGTGGTGCTCGTCGGCCTGCTGACCTTTATCGCGTTCATCTTTATCAACAACACGATTCGCCTGTCCATTACAGCGCGTCGTCGCGAGATTGCGATTATGCGCCTGGTGGGCGCCAGCAACGGCTTCATTCGCGGGCCGTTCATTACCGAAGGTGTGCTGCAGGCCATTCTGGGCTCGCTGCTTTCCATCGGTGTTTTGGAGCTGCTGCGCAATCTGATGATTCCGCGCCTGCAGGCGAGCGTCGGCTGGATGTCGTTTGCGCTGCCGATGCAGTACTATCTGGTGACCTACGCCGCACTGATTCTTGTCGGCGTGCTCATCGGTCTCTTTGGCTCTGCCATCGCCATGCGCCGTTATCTGCGCGTGTAGGCATGCCTGGAATTCATCCCTTCCAACGGGTCGTCTCTTATGGGGCGGCCCGTTTTTTGATTCCTAGGGGACGGCAGGAAAGCGAATCATTTGGGTAGACTCTTTGGAGTTCGCAATCGATAGTTAGGAGGCGCCATGGGGCGCAATAACAAGCATAAGCGTGGAGCTCGCAATAAGCGCGGGCCGGTGCGCAGCGAACGCCGTCCGAGCCTGACCGGGCGCGTGCAGCTCCATGAGCATAGCGCCTACGTTGTAACCGAAAACGGCGACTACAAGGTCATGGGCCGCGGTAAGCGCGAGATCATGGATGGCGATACCGTTGCCGTGAGCATTAAGAACAGCCCGCACGGTGAGCGGCGCGCCGTGATCGAGGGCGTGGTCGAGCGTGCAGCCATAAGCGTGGTGGGTACGTACCAGACCGCCGGTCCGCTTGGTGTGATTGAGCCGCTCGATTCGCGCCTGAAGGCCGACTTCTTCATTTTGCCCGAGGATACCTCGGCGGATCGTCTGGGTGTCCACCCGGGTGATGCCGTTGTCGCGCGCATTTTGACCTACCCGACGCGCCTGGAATCGGGCACCGTGACGATCGAACGCCGCATTGGCGGAGATGACGCGCCCGATTTGGGCGTTCAATATGTGATGGCGCGTTACGGCTATACCGATAGCTATCCCGAGGCCGCGCTAGACGAGGCCGAGGGGCTTTCGCTCGATGTGTCCGCGGCGCTTAGGGACCCGCTCCGCCGCGATCTGCGCGACCGCTTTGTCATCACGATCGACCCGGTCGACGCGCGCGACTTTGACGATGCCATTTCGCTGGAGCGCACGCCCGTGGGTGGCTACAAGCTGGGTGTGCATATCGCCGACGTTTCACACTATGTGGCTTGGGACGGGCATATCGATCTTGAGGCTCGCCATCGTACGACATCGGTGTATCTGGCCGATCGTGTGCTTCCCATGCTGCCCGAACGCCTGTCCAATGACCTGTGCTCGCTTCGCCCTGACGAGGACCGTCTTGCGTTTACCGTCGATATCGAGCTCGATGCACAGGGTCGCGTGCGGCATTACGATCCATACCCCAGTGTGATTCGCTCGCGTGTGCGTATGGACTATGACGGCGCCGAGGCGCTGCTGGTGCGTGCCGGCGCGGTTGAGTATTCGGTGCTGGAGGGTGCAGCCGAGGATGTTGCGGCTGCCGAGACCTCGCGCGAGGAAGCGCTTGAGCGCGGCCTTGCGTGCGAGGAGGCCGCCCGCGGCTACAACATCGACCTCGGCGATTTTCTTGTCGCCGCTAACGAACTCGCCGAACTTCGCCGTCGTATTCGTCGCGCCCGCGGCTCAGTCGATTTTGACACGGCCGAGATTCGCGCTCTATTGGATGAGGACGGAGTGCCCGTGCAGATTGTGGCGCGTGAGCGTTCGTGTGCCACGTCGCTTATCGAGGAAGCCATGCTGCTCGCCAACGAGTGCGTTGCAGAGTGGCTGGCAGACCGTGATATCGAGGCCTGCTATCGCGTGCATGAGGATTCGAGCCCCGATAGCCTGCACGGTGCTGCCGTTGCGCTGGCGCAGCTAGGCATCATCGACGATCGCCGTGCTGCCGGTATTGCCCTGGGGAGCCCCGATGAGCTGCAGGCTGCAGTTGATGCTGCCGCCGGTACGGCCAACGCACCGCTCGTTAACACGCTGCTTCTGCGCAGCATGCAGCGCGCGCTGTACAAGCCGCGCAACGAGGGCCACTTTGCGCTCGCCGCGCCGTGCTACTGCCACTTTACGAGTCCCATCCGTCGCTACCCCGATCTGGTGGTGCACCGCGTGCTCAAACTGCAGTTGGCCTATGAGCAGCTCGGCGGCAAGGACGCCTTGGTCCGTACGCCGTGGCTGATCGGCAAGGGGCGCGAGTCGCTGCCGCGCATTCTGCCGCAGATCTGCCGCGCATGTAGCGATGCCGAGCGCGCGGCAGATGCCGCCAGCCATGCGACGCAAAAGATCAAGATTGCCCAGTACTATGAGGATCGCCTGGGCGAGCGCTATGCCGGAACCGTCTCGTGGGTTAGCAGCATGGGCCTCTTTGTGCGCTTGGACCTGACGCAGGTCGAAGGCTTGGTTTCGATTAAGAGCCTGGGCAACGAGTGGTTCGAGTTCGACGAGGACGCGCTTACTCTGACGGGCGCCGACACAGGCACCCGTTACGAGCTGGGGCAGCGCGTGATTATCGAGGTCTCACGTGTCAATACCACGCGTGGGCACTTGGACTTCAAGCTTATCCATTAGCCAAATCCCGACCGATGGTGGGGGAGCGGAGGGCGGCCTTTCGGGACCGCCCTCCGCATTTGAATCGTGGCTACCTTGCCGTCTGCTCGGCCGCCCGCTTACCTGCTATTTGAGAGGTAGAACCTACCAAAATAAACCTGTCCCTTTTTGGCAGGTTTACAAGAAAGCGGGGATGAGATGGCGACGGTGTACGGTTATGCGCGGGTGAGTTCGCGCGATCAGAACCTTAATCGGCAGCTGGATGCGCTGGGCGCCTATGGCGTGGGCTCGGCGAATATTTATGCCGACCATGCGAGCGGCAAGGACTTCGATCGGCCGCATTATCGCGAGCTGTTGCACGTCCTGGGAGACGGGGACGTGCTGGTGGTGCTTTCTATCGACCGACTTGGTCGTAATTACTCCGAGATTCTTGAGGAATGGCGACGCATTACCAAGGAGCTCGGGGTTGCCATTGTGGTGTTGGACATGCCATTGCTTGACACGCGCGCCAGGGCCAGCGGCGCGCCGGATGTGACCAACACCCTGATTGCCGATATTGTGCTGCAACTGCTGAGCTACGTGGCGCAGGTGGAGCGCGAGAATATCCATCGGCGCCAGGCGGAGGGAATTGCAGCGGCGCGGGCGCGAGGGGTCCGTTTCGGTCGACCTCGCAAGCCATGCCCTCCTCAGTTTGAGCTGGTGCGCGATAGCTATGAGGCGGGCGATATTACCCGCAGCCAGGCAGCAAAGTGCCTGGGCGTGTGCGTGGGGACGTTCGATCGCTGGATGCGCGAGGCGGGGTAGGGGTTTGCGTCGCTTTGTCGCTTCCTGTTGCGATTCAAATTTTGATACGGTGACGATGCCATTTGGGGCTACACTCGCTGATATTCAAAAAAGGAGGTTGGCCCTTGGCGCGCGTAAAACAGATAATCGGATGGACCGCGATCGTTCTGTTCGCTGCAACGCTGGCGGGCATCTGGGTGCTGACGGAGCAAAATGCGGTGGAGACGTCGTTGCTGAGCGAGTCTACCGCGCGTGTGGTGGAGGGCCAGGCTACGGGCGTTCAGGCTGTCGATGCCACGGGTGAAGCCCAGACGGAGAACGGAATGACCGGGGGCACCGATTCGGCTGCCTCGAATGTCCGGTCTGGCCGACTTGCTTCCATTCGCATGTGGGTGGGCACGAACGTCCGTCGCGTTGCCCATACCGTAGAGTTTTTCTTCGTCGGATTGTTCGCCTCGGTGGTCGTGGTTTGCTTTTCCAGGCGTCCGTGGAGCGTATGCTCCCGTTGCGTGCCCGTATTGCTCTTTTGCGCCGCCTGCTCCGTTGGCGATCAGGTACATAAGATTTTTGTTCCCGGCAGGCATTTCGACGTTATCGATTTAGGATTCGATGCTGCGGGCTATGTCACCGCCATGCTGTTGGTATTGCTGGCGGCGGCGTTGGTGCGCCATGCGACTCGGCCGATCGGCGCCCATGCGAGGCGCTAGCCGGTAACAAACCCGTTTCTGATAATGCGACCTTGTTGAATTATTTTGTGTCGCGCGTATTTCCGAGCGGTCGGATTTGAGGGGCGAGTGGTAGAATGCCCGCCCTTTGTGCGCCATGATGCGGCACAATGTACCGTAAAAGCTGTTTATATCCGGTACGAATCGTTCGTTGGTCTTTAATTCTTCTCAACGGAGGTGTTTGAGATGGCAAACGGATTGCTTTTAAGGCTTCGCGAGCGTGAGCTCAGCGCAAGTCCGGCGGAGCGCAATGTCATCGCATACGTGAGTGCTCATCCGCATGAGGTGGTCGGGCTGTCCGTCCGCGGTCTTGCCGATGCCACGTTCTCCTCGCCCTCGAGCATTTTGCGCTTTTGCAAGCGCTTGGGTTTTGCGGGCTACAAGGAGTTCCAGCGCGAACTGATTGCCGAACTTGCGCTCCTGGGCGACAGAAAGGACGTTGCCCTCGAGGACATCTCCGTGGATGACAGCGTCGAACGTATCGTGGGGAAGGTGATGAAAAGCAACGTGCGCACGATCGAGGCGACGGCGCGAACACTCGATTACACCGTTTTGGAACGATGTGCAGCCTATCTTAAGCGGGCGCGCATGGTCAATCTGTTCGGTATTGGTGCTTCTCGCTTGGTTGCACACGATCTGGCACAAAAGCTCATGCGTGTCGACAAGGAATGCCATCTGTACGATGACTGGCACGACCAACTCTTGTGCGCCAAGAACATGCACGAAGGCGATATCGGCATTGCTTTTAGCTACTCGGGCTTAACGCAAGAAGTACTGGACTGCACCGCCGAGGCCCAACGCCACAACTGTCCCGTTGTGGCCGTGACCAAAGTAGATGGATCGTCCAAGCTTGCCACCATGGCCGATGCCGTGCTCGGCGTTGCTGCAAGCGAGCCCTTGGTCCGCAGCGGTGCCATGGCCTCGCGTATGGCTCAGCTTATGGTTGTCGATGCCCTCTACGCTGCTTACGTTGCGAGCGATTACGAACGGGCGACGCATGTCATCAAGCAAAACTACATCGAGAAACAGGAAAGATGAGGTGAACAAAATGCTCGATTTAACAAAATTCACGACAGAACAGCGAAATCAAAAGTCAATGGACCTCGACACGATGACATCGCTGCAAATCGTCACGACGATGAACGATGAGGATCTTCGCGCCGTCCAATCGGTCACGAAAGTGTTGCCCCAGGTTGCCACGGCAATCGACTGGGCTGCCGAGGCGCTCGAGCGCGGCGGACGCGTCTTTTATATGGGCGCGGGCACGAGCGGTCGTTTGGGCGTGCTCGACGCGTCGGAGTGCCCACCCACGTTTGGCGTATCGCCCGATCTGATTGTCGGACTCATTGCCGGAGGCGAGAGGGCGTTTATCAAGGCTGTCGAAGGTGCCGAGGATAGCGAGGAGCTTGGCGCGAGCGACCTGCGGGAACATGGGCTCTCCTCCAAGGATCTCGTCGTTGGTTTGGCGGCAAGCGGTCGTACCCCCTATGTGGTGGGCGGCCTCGCGTACGCCAAGGCAACCGGGTGCAAGACCATTGCTATCGCCTGCAACCAGGGGTCGAGGATCGGGGAGGACGCAGATCTTGCCATAGAGCCCGTGCCCGGCCCCGAGGTGCTTACCGGCTCAACGAGGCTCAAGGCGGGAACGGTCCAAAAGCTCATTCTCAATATGATTTCGACCGGTGCCATGGTCAAGATCGGCAAGGTATACCAAAACCTGATGGTCGATGTGCAGCAAACGAACGAAAAGCTGGTGGTGCGCGGCCAGAACATCGTGATGGAAGCAACCGGCTGCACACGCGAGCGCGCTGTTCGGGCACTTGCAGATGCCGGCGGCCACGTTAAAACCGCTATTGTCTCGGTGCTGCTGGGCTGCGATGCCGAGCAGGCTGCGGTGGCTCTTGAGCGGGCGCGCGGCCATGTCCGTGCTGCGGTGAGTGGCCATGAGAAGAGCAATGCCGATGCCCAATAGGTGCACGGCGTGAGCAGATATGACATCAAGAAGAGATACCCAATACAAGGAGGAGTTATGACGAACAAAGAGCTGGCTCAAAAGCTGCTGGACCTTTTGGGCGGTAAAGACAACGTGCTGGCAAACGCGGCGTGCATGACGCGTCTGCGCGTGACCGTCAAAGATACGGGCAACGTCGACACGGAGGGTATTAAGGCACTCGATGGCGTAATGGGCCTGGTCGAGGACGACACGATGCAGATCGTGCTGGGTCCGGGCAAGGTGAATAAGGTGCTCGAGGAATTCTCCAAGCTCACCGGCCTTGCGAAAGGCGTTGCCGACGAGAGTGTGGTTGACGCTGCGGCCACAAACAAGGCCGCGCAGAAGGCAAAGTACGAGTCCAAGCCGGTTCAGGCCTTCCTCAAGAAGATTTCCAATGTCTTTGTTGCCCTGCTTCCCGGCATTATTGCGGCTGGCCTTATCAACGGTATCTGCAACGTCATTAATGTCTCGACGGCCGGTGCGCTTGCAGGTGAGTGGTGGTATCAGGGCATTCGCTCCATGGGCTGGGCCCTCTTTGCCTATCTGCCCATTTTGGTGGGCTATAACGCGGCGCGCGAGTTTGGTGGCTCCGCTGCGTTGGGCGGTATTGCCGGCATGATGTGCATCGCTAACAGTGCTATGCCTCTGCTCGCGCCTGGCGCCGCCGATCCCAGCACCGCTATTCTGCTGCCGCTCACCAATGCACAGTACAATCCCGCCGCGGGCGGCATGATCGCAGCTCTCATCGCAGGCGCATTTTTCGCCTGGATGGAGCGTCAGATTCGCAAGGTCATGCCCAACGCGCTCGATACGTTCCTGTCCCCGCTGCTGGTGCTCATCATCGGCGCCTTTGCTTTGATGCTTGTCATCCAGCCGGTTGGCGCTTGGCTGACGACCGCGATCTTTAGCGTCCTCACCTTTATCTTTGAGAAGCTGGGCGTTCTGGGCGGCTATATCCTGTCGGCAGGCTTCTTGCCGCTGGTGTCCGTTGGCCTGCATCAGGCACTTACGCCGATCCACGCTATGCTCAATGATCCCGACGGCGCTACCAAGGGCATCAACTACCTGCTGCCCATCCTTATGATGGCTGGCGGCGGCCAGGTCGGTGCCGGTCTGGCGCTGTACTTTAAGACCAAGAACGCCAAGCTCAAGAAGTACGTCGCCGAGTCCATCCCCGTTGGTATCCTGGGCGTGGGCGAGCCTCTGATGTATGCCGTTACGCTGCCGCTTGTCCGCCCGTTTGTGACGGCCTGCCTGGGTGCCGGATTTGGCGGCGCGCTCGCGGCGCTGCTTCACATCGG
>UQVD01000089.1 GCA_900544385.1 uncultured Collinsella sp. | reverse complement strand
GATCGGTCTCGTGGGCTCGGAGATGTGTATAAGAGACAGCAGCAGCGCCCCGCCGCCATGCCCCAGCAGCAGCCGACGCCTCGCGCCGCCGCTCCCGACCCGCTTGCCGTGGCAGACCCCTTCGCGCCTAGCGTCCCCGACCCCGCCGCTCCCATCCCGGTGCCGCAGACCGTCTCGCGTGACGCGCTTGCCGGCATGGGCGGAGCCGCCGCGACCGGTGCCGCCGTGGGCCTAGGCGCCGCAGCCGGTATCGCCTCCAACATGGCGAGCACTCGCGCCCCGCAGCGCCCGCTCGCCCAGCTCGTCGACGTCGTGAGCGGCGAGAGCCATAGCATCACCTCCGCACAGGTGACCATCGGTCGCGAGCGCTCAGTTTCCGACATTGCCCTGCGCGACCCCAACGTGTCGCGCCGCCACGCCCAGCTCACCTTTACGGGCTCGGATTGGTCGATCGAGGATCTCAATTCCACCAACGGCACGCTCGTCAACAACCGCCGCATTACGCGCTGCCCGCTGCGCAACGGCGATCTGCTGACGTTTGGCCTGAGTACCTTTGAATTTAGGGGATAGTCGCTTATGAACATCGATATCGTCCTTTTTGCAGGCCGCATCGTCCTGGTCGCCCTGCTCTATATCTTTCTGTTCGCCGTCATGAAGACCGGCGTGGGACTTGTGCGTGGACAGCGCCGCGACTCGGCTATCTGGACGATCGATGTGGACAAGGGTCCGCGCGGTATCCGCGGCATCCACGTAGACATGCTCGGCCCCGTCATCGTCGGTCGCTCGCCATCTTCGGACATCTGCATCAACGAACCGTTCGTCTCGGCCTCGCATGCGCGCTTTTCGCTACAGGGCCCGGCGCTCATCATCGAGGACCTCAACTCGCTTAACGGCACGCTCGTCAACGGCCGCCAGCTCGTGGAGCCCGCAACGCTGCGCGAGGGCGACGAAGTCCAGATTGGCGACGTGGTCATGAAGGTGAACCGTCGATGATCGACGAGGAGAACAAGTCCGCAACTATGACCGAGGCACCGGCCGCCACCACAGCTGCGCCGGCCCACGCCGCTCCGGCGGGCTCCGCACCCGTGGAACCCGAGGACACCGTGTTCTCCCTGCCTCTTTCGCATGTAACGCATGATATTTCGGATCTCGCCGATAACGAGGACGAAGGGGATGCCGTAGCGGCGCCCATCGGCGCACATGCTGCGGAGCAGCCCACAGCGCCCGAAGCAACCCCGGCGCCGGCTCACTTTGCAGAGCCCGTCGCCGTGGCAATCAACGAGAGCGCTGCGGTGTTTGCAGCACCCGAGCCCGCCGCGCCGGCGTTTCCCATAGCCCCGGCATCCGAGGTTGCGCCCGCGTCTACGCCGGCGCCCGAGCCTATAGACGTCAGCCCGCAAGACGACGAGTCGACCGCCCGCGTGTCCGAGGAGCCCGGCTCCCCGGACACCGGCGATTCTGAATCAAACGCCGAGACCGACACCGTCTCTCCCGGTGACACAGCAGAGATCGACGTTGCCGCCGTTGAGGCCAAGCTCAAAGACCCCGGGTCGACCATGAGCTTTGAGCCCCTGACCGAGGAACGCATCGAGACCGACTCGACCTATGATGCCGGCACCACCACGCAACTCATGTGGGGCGCCCGCTCTGACGTTGGCTGCGTGCGCCCGCACAATGAGGATTCCTACCTGGTGCAGTCGCCGCTCTTTTGCGTATGCGACGGCATGGGCGGTCACGCCGCCGGCGAGGTAGCCTCTTCTATCGCTGTCGAGACCATCGCCAAGACAGCTCCTCAGTCTGCCGACGCCGCACGCCTGGCGGCAGCCGTCGAGGCTGCTAACGCCGCCGTAATCGAGGCCGCCTTGAATGGCCTGGGCAAGCCCGGCATGGGCTGCACAGCCACTTGCGCCTATATCGAAAACGACACGCTCGCCATCGCCCACGTGGGCGACTCGCGCGCCTACCTGCTCCACGAGGGCACGCTCATCCGCGTGACCCGCGACCACTCCTATGTGGAAGAACTCGTGGACGCCGGCGAGATCACGGCAGACGAGGCTCGCGTCCACCCCAACCGTTCGGTCATCACCCGCGCACTGGGCTCGGACCCCGCCATGTATGCCGACCACTTCACTCTGCATATCGAGGAAGGCGACCGCCTGATCCTGTGCTCCGACGGCCTCTCGAGCATGATTCCCGATAGCGATATCGAGAACATCGCCACGCAATCCTCAACCGCGCAAATCTGCGTCGACAACCTAGTGGACGCGGCGCTTGCCGCCGGCGGCCACGACAACGTGACCGTAGTAGTCGTTGACCTGGTTGACGATGGCGTCATGCGCGAGGCGCAACGCGTGCGTCGCCGCAACGTTACCATCGCCGCCATCCTGGCCCTCGTCTTTGTGCTGGCAGCTGGCATCTGGGCCTACACGGGTGTCACCGGCTCGTACTACCTGGGTACCTACCAGGGCAATGTCGCCGTCTGGCGCGGCCTGCCCGGCAAGCCACTCGGACTCAAGCTCCACTGGCTCGAAAGCGAAACCAGCATCAAGCTGTCCGACCTGCCCGAAGACACGCAAAACCGCCTCAAGGCGGGCATTCCGCAAACAAGTGTCGACGATGCGCAGGACACGATATCCAAGTACCGCCACCAGATCGACGAGGAGCAGACCCGCCAGGTGATCGACGCGCAAACGATTCGCGACAACACCAATCAGGGATCGACCTCCGAATCAGATTCCGAGAAAACCGCCGAACAGTCCGCCGAGGCCGAAGCCTCCGATAAGAATTAGAAAGGGAGTGCCGCTTATGAGTCGCCGCAACACCGAGCTGCTCTTGCTCATCGCCTCGGCGTTCCCCGTCATCCTGCTGTATGCGATGTACGTCCTCACCGCGGGCGCTGCCATCTCCTTTGAGACGCTCGCCGTACCGATCGGCCTCTTTGCCGCCTTTGCCGCGGCCCACATTGCCGTGCGCATCTTGGCGCCCGGTGCCGACCCCGCCATCCTGCCCATGTATTTATACTTTCGGGCATCGGCATCACGTTTGTGACGCGTCTCGCCCCCGCTCTCGCCATCTCACAGCTCATCATCCTGTTTGTCTCGGTGGCCCTGATGGTGGGAACGCTCGCGTTGGTTAAGAACCTCGACGTGGTCATGCGCTACAAGTACACCTTTGGCATCATCGGCATCATTCTGCTGATGCTGCCTATCTTTATCGGCACCACGATCTCGGGCTCCAAGCTGTGGATTCGCATCGCGGGCTTTACCATCCAGCCCGGCGAGTTCGCCAAGGTCTTTATCGTGCTGTTCCTGGCCGGGTACCTGGCCGAGAACCGCGAGCTGCTCTCCATCTCCAACCGCAAGATCTTGGGCTTTAAGATCCCTCGCCTGCGACTGCTACTGCCGTTGTTTGCCGTGTGGGGTGTGTGCCTGCTCGTCGTCGTCTTCGAACGCGACCTGGGTTCGGCCGTGCTGTTCTACACCATCTTCTTGCTGATGCTCTACGTTGCCACGGGGCGCTTTTCGTATGTCGTTATCGGCCTTGCGCTCTTAGCCGTTGGAGCCGTGGGCGCCTACAAGTTCCTGTCGCACGTTCAGGTGCGTTTCCAGGTTTGGGTCGATCCGTTTAAGGACGCCCAGGGTCAGGGCTACCAGATCGTCCAGTCGCTCTTCTCGCTTGCCGATGGCGGTCTGGTCGGTGTTGGCATCGGCAACGGCATGGCCAACAACATCCCTGTCGTCGAGTCCGACTTTATCTTCTCGGCTATCGGCGAGGAGATGGGCCTTTTGGGCGGCGGCGCCGTGCTCATCCTGTTTATGCTCTTTGCCGTGCGTGGCCTGACCACAGCTGCCCGCGCAAAGTCCGACCTCGCCGCCTTTAGCGCCACCGGTCTTACGGCAGCCATCAGCTTCCAGGCCTTCTTGATCGTTGGCGGCGTTACCCGCCTGATCCCGCTGACCGGCGTCACCCTGCCCTTTATGAGCCAGGGCGGCTCCTCGCTGCTGGCGAGCTTTATCATCGTCGCGCTCCTGCTGCGCGCCGGTGACGAGGCTACCGGACGCGAGGCCGAGCTTACCGGCACCGGCACCATGGCCGCCATCACCGATGATCAGGTCGCATCTGCCGCCGCCCCGACGGGCACGCGCTTTGCCACCTCGTCTTCCTACGGCAGCGGCAGCCATTCCGTCGGCTCGCGCATGCGACGTCGCCTGCTCGACACGCCTGAATCCGGTGTGCTCGGCCGCGTTGCGCTCGCCAACCGTCTAACCCGCGCGGTGCTCGCCTTTACGGCGCTGTTCGCCATCCTTATCGGGAACCTCACCTATGTCCAGGTCATTAAGGCCAAGGACTATCAGGACATGCCGACCAACAACCACACCATCGCCCGCTCCAAGTACATCCAGCGCGGCTCCATCATCACGTCCGACGGCGTGACGCTGGCCGAGTCGCTGCAGCAGGAGGACGGCACCTACGTACGCTCCTACCCCAACGGTAACCTGGCAGCGCACGTGGTTGGCTACGTGAGCCAGCAGTATGGCACCACCGCCATCGAGAGCGTCATGAACGACACGCTCACCGGTTCTAAGGACTACTCTAGCTGGAACAACGCCATCGCGTCGCTCGCGGGCCAGACCCAGCCGGGCAACACCGCCAAGCTCACCATCGACTCGCGTATCCAGACGGCGGCCGAGCAGGCACTCAAGGGCTTTAAGGGCGCTGTAGTGGTCATCGACCCGCGTACCGGCGCGGTGCTCGCATGTGCCAGCTCGCCCACCTACGACAACACCAACATCGATGCCCTGCTGCAGACGGGCGGCGGCGAGGACGGCTCCATGTACAATCGCGCCATGGACGCGCTGTACACGCCGGGCTCAACGTTTAAGGTCGTTACGCTTTCCGCGGCACTCGAGACCGGTACCGCCAGCCTTACCAGCACCTACCAGGCGCCCGGCTCCATGGACATCGGCAACGCACCGGTCACCAACTATGCCAACGAGAGCTACGGCACCATCAGCCTGCAGCAGGCCTTTGCCGTGTCCTCCAACGTCGTCTTTGGCCAGGTGGCAAACGAAGTTGGCGCAAACACGCTCGTACAGTTTGCCAACGCCTTTGGCTACGGCCAAAAGCTCGGCCAGGACCTGACCTCCGCGGCCTCCATCATGGCCGACCCGTCGCTCATGACCGAGTGGGAGACCGCCTGGGCCGGCGCCGGCCAGCCTGTCGGCATGGACCACACGCCCGGCCCGCAGACCACCGTCATGCAAAACGCCGTGATTGCCGCCACCATCGCCAACAGTGGCGTGGTCATGGACCCGTACTTTGTAGCCCAGGTACTTGCCCCGGACGGAACCGTGGTCAAGACCACGCAGTCCCGCTCGCTGGGGCAGGCCGTCAGCTCCGCCACGGCCGACCAGGTCAAGCAGGCCATGCTTGCCGTCGTCCAGTCCGGCACCGGCACCGATGCCCAGATCCCCGGCGTCAAGGTCGCCGGCAAGACCGGCTCGGCCGAGACCGGCGGCACCAACGTCAACTCTATGTTCGTTGGCTTTGCACCTTACGATTCACCCACGGTCGCCATCTCGGTGGCCTTGGAGGATTTCGACAAGCATGACGTCAAGGCCGCCAAGATCGCCGGTATCGTCCTGACCGCGGCGCTTGCCGCACAGGGAGCGTGATGCCCATGATCGAATCGGACACCCGAGGCGCGCCGCGGCCGAAGAGTTAGCGGCAACGCGCCACACGGCCCCAGCGGCCACATCGTAGGTACTACACACATCGTTGAGCGAATAGTTATGTTAGGAGCAGGAATGGAACAGAGGGTCCTCGGGGGAAGATACCTCCTCAAGGATAAGGTGGGAACGGGCGGCATGGCGACCGTCTACCGTGCACAGGACCAGGTCCTCGACCGCACGGTCGCCGTCAAGATCATGCTGCCGCAGTATGCCGGCGACGCAACCTTCGCCGCACGCTTTAAGCAGGAGGCCCAGGCAGCAGCCGGTCTCTCCTCCCCCTATATCGTGGGCGTCTACGATTGGGGCAAGGACGGCGACACCTATTACATCGTCATGGAGTACCTGCGCGGCACCGACCTTAAGAGCGGCATCAAGAGCCACGGCGCCCTCGACCCCAAGAAGGTCGCCCAGATCGGCTCGCAGATCAGCTCTGCGCTTTCGGTCGCCCACAAGCACGAGATCATCCACCGCGACATTAAGCCGCAGAACATCATGGTGCTGCCCGACGGCAACATCAAGGTGATGGACTTTGGCATCGCGCGTGCCAAGAACAGCCACCTCACGCAAGACAACAACGTGCTGGGAACCGCCCACTACGTCAGCCCCGAGCAGACCCGCGGTCAGGACCTCGGCCCCACCTCGGATATCTACTCGCTGGGCGTCGTGATGTACGAGTGCGCCACCGGCCGCGTTCCCTTTGACGGTGACGACGCCATCTCGGTCGCACTCAAGCAGGTCAACGAGCTGCCTATTCCGCCGAGCCAGATCAACTCCGGTGTCGACGCCGACCTTGAGCGCATCATCCTCAAGTGCATGGAGAAAGACCCGGCAAACCGCTTCCAGACCGCCGACGAGCTGCGTCAGGTGCTCAACAGCTACCTGTCGGGCCGTGCCGTCAACGTCTCGGAGCCCACGCGCATCATCGGTGCCCCCGGTGAGCTGGGCGCCACCAAGACTCGCGAGCTTTCCGATCAGACGCGCGCCATGGTGCGTCCCGTCTCGGGCGTGAGCGGCCAGAATACCACCCGTAGCTCGGTTTCGGGCTCCACCGGCTCCTACGAGGTCGAAAAGCCCAAATCCAACAAGAACAAGATCATCGCCGCCGTGGTGGCAGCCGTTGCCGTCATCTGCATCGTGGTGGCCTTTGCCACAGGACTCTTTGGCGGCGAGCAGGTCACCGTGCCCGATGTGCTGGGCAAGGACCAGCAGACTGCCGTCGAGCTGATCAAGGAAGCCGGCCTCGAGGTCGGCACCATCGACCAAAGCTACAACGACGATGTCGACGAGGGCAAGGTCGCCGAGCAGACGCCCAACGGCAACACCAAGAAGGCCAAGGGCACCAAGGTGAACCTGGTAATCTCCAAGGGTCCCAAGCCCTCCGAGAAGGTTGAGGTTCCCCATCTTGTCGGCCTGACCAAGGACCAGGCCGAGGCCGCGCTGGCAAGCGTTGGCCTGAAGGGCAACGCCTCCGAGGAGGCCAACGAGGCCGATGAGGGCCAGGTCTTTGAGCAGGGCACCGAAGCCGGTAAGGAAGTCGCGAAGGGCACGACCATCTCGTACAAGGTCTCGAGCGGCCCGGATACCACGTCCGTCCCCGATCTGACCGACATGACCGAGGCCCAGGCGCGCAACGCCCTCGATATGGCAGGCTTTGGCGTCGACGTTAGCTACCAGGAGAACGACTCGGTTACCGAGGGCACCGTGATCAGCTGGAACCCCAGTGGCAAGCAGAAGCCCGGCGCCACGATTACCGTCGTCATTGCCAAGAAGTCCGGCAAGGCCAGTGTTCCGGGCAACCTGTACGGCAAGAGCATCTCCGCCGCCGTCACCGCGCTCAACAACGCCGGTTTCTATAACATTGGCTTCTGTGACCAGAACGGCAATCCCGTAAGCGGTAACGAGGATGCCACCGTTACGGGCGTCTCCCCCACTGGCAAGCAGTCCACCGACAGCACGATCACGCTAACAGTCGCACTTTCTGGCTCGGGCTCTGACTCTGGCTCGGGCACGGGTGACGATTCCGGTACGAACAACTAGTCGCCACCCCACCGCTCATCACGGCTTTCGCCGCAAACATATTCGCTCACAGGCGCCCGCTTGCTCCCCCAGCAAGCGGGCGCCTCGTTTTTGACATGGCATGAACCAGAAGAGCCCGGCACCGTAGCGGTACCGGGCTCGATATTCCTCTGG
>UQVD01000088.1 GCA_900544385.1 uncultured Collinsella sp. | reverse complement strand
GGAGATGTGTATAAGAGACAGGGTGACCGATATCGGCGTGGGTTACGACCACATCACCGCTGCCATCGGCGGCGCCATCTCCGCCAGCTCCGGTGCCGACTTCCTGTGCTACGTGACACCGGCCGAGCACCTGTGCCTGCCCAACGCCCAGGACGTGCTCGATGGCCTCATGGCCACCAAGATCGCCGCACACGCTGCCGATATCGCCAAAAAGGTGCCCCACGCCCGCGACATGGACGACAAGATGGGCCAGGCACGCCGCAAGCTCGACTGGGACGCCATGTGGAAGTGCGCGCTCGACCCGGTTACGGGCAAGAAGCGCTACGAGGAGTCTCCCGCCGCCACCGAGGGCACTTGCACCATGTGCGGCAAGATGTGCGCCGTCCGCACCGTCAACAAGATCTTCGAGGGCACCACGATCGACCTCGGCATGGAGGACTAGCCCTGTCGCTGCGGCCGCTTCTGGCGACGAGCTGGCGCCTGTCAATTGTTAACGTGTGAACATTTGCTTACATTTGCGTAAAGATTGCATCGCCCGCCCGGGTTCGGCATAGAGTCGGCCCGGGCATCTTTATAATGCTGGCTTAAAGACCCATTTGATTCCGACCGAACAAGGGAGCGAACATGGATCGCAGTAAGGTACCTGCCGTTCTATCCATCGCAGGATCCGACTCCAGCGGTGGCGCCGGCATTCAGGCCGACATCAAGACCATCACGGCGCACCGCCTGTATGCCGAGACGGCCATCACTGCTATCACCGCACAGAACACCTTGGGCGTCACCGCCGTACAGGATATCTCGCCAGATATCGTAGCCGCGCAAATTGACGCCGTTTTTGACGATATCCGCCCGAGCGCCGTCAAGATCGGCATGGTTTCTTCTGTCGAGATTATCGAAGTCATCGCCGACCGCTTGAGCGCCTGGAACGCAACGAACGTGGTCGTCGACCCCGTCATGGTCGCCACCTCGGGCGCGCGGCTGATTGCCGAAGATGCCGCCGAGGCGCTCACCCGCCGCCTGTTCCCGCTAGCGACGGTTATCACGCCCAATATTCCCGAGGCCATGGCCCTGCTCGACTACGAGGTTGACTCCGAGCGTACGCAGCAAAATGCTGCCATGCTCCTCACCCGCCGCTTTGGTTGCGCATCCCTCGTTAAGGGTGGGCATCTTGTCAACGAGGCCAACGATGTACTGGCCGAACCCGCGCCGCTCGATGACGAGGGCAACCATCTGAGAGATCCACTCACCACGTGGTTCCGCCACAAGCGCATCGAGACCGACAACACACACGGCACCGGCTGCACACTCTCGTCCGCCATCGCCTGCGCGCTGGCCCAGGGCATGGATCTTGCCGACGCCGTCAACGCCGGCAAGGCCTACCTAACCGGCGCTCTGGCCGCCGGCCTGAACATGGGCAAAGGCTCCGGCCCTGTCAACCACATGTGGCAGTATTAAGATTCGCAGCCCAAAACCGCCGCAAAGGGGACAGGCACCTTTGCGGTGGTTCCCACAAACATCTCAATCTGTAACAGTTAGAGTCCATTTTTCGGCCCACCTGTTACAAATCGAGACATCCAAATTCCACTGAGAAGATAATCTCGATGTGTAACGGTAACTCGGCAAAATCGACCCTAGATGTTACAGATCGAGACAAACGACCGATATCGACCTAGATAATCTTAATCTGTAACATCTAGCCCGTTTTCGGCCTTACAACTGTTACAGATCAAGACAAATCAACGAAACAAGCCGTCGCAAGGGGAACTTCTGTACTGCTTTGGGTCGCGCTACTCTCCGAGCATCTCTTGGAGCTTGGCTGCCACGGCGTGGCCCAGGCTCTCGTGGCTTTCGGGCATCATGTGCAGATAATCGATATCGCCCGGCTCGGCAAAATCAGCGGCATTCAAAAAGTCGCAGCCAAACTGTTTAGCAGCATACGCATAGTATTCGGCAAAATGCTCCGAGGCCTCGACGGAGCGCTCGTCAAAGTCGGTCATGTACACATCGGCGATCTGCGGTTTAATCTTGATAGGCGCCATCAGCAGAATACGCGGGCAGGGCGCGGCTTCGGTCCAGGGAAACGCGCGGACGGTGCGAATCAGCGCCATGGCACCGTCAGCGATATCGGCAGCCCCCACGCTAAAGACCGTCTTGCAGTCGTTGGTGCCCAGCATAATCACGATCGCATCCAGCGGCTTATGAGCCTCGAGCAGCATCGGTAACGCGCGGATGCCGTTGAGATTAGTGTCCAGATGGCACATGTCGTCGCGTACCGTCGTGCGGCCGTTGAGGCCTTCCTCAATCACGTGCCAGCCCTCGCCCAGGTCGCGCTGGGCCACACCGCACCAGCGCACATCGTGCGCATAGCGTACCGCGGTGCCGTCGCGCATGCCCGCCGGATCATAGCCGTAGGTATTGCTGTCGCCAAAGCACAGAACGTTTTTCATCGTAAGCCCTTCCTCTAGTAAAAAGAAAAAGTCGGCGGGAGCAGTCTCTCCCGCCGGATCGACCTATCTGTCAGCACATACCGATTACAGGTACTTGCGCCAATCGTCATCGTCTTCATCGTCCTCGGCGGCAGCCTGGGCCTGCTCGGCGGCGTGGGCAGCCGCAGCGCGAGCGGCAACCTGGGCATAGGACTCCTCGTTGCGCTCGGGGAAGTTTGCCAGCACGTGCTCGAACTTGGCGAAATCTTCGTCCCAGCGCGTAGAGGGCACGGCAAAAAAGACCTGCTTGACCTTAAAGTCGCCCGATGCGAGCTCCTTGCGGAAGAGCTCGGCCACGGCCTCGGCGTCAAAGCCGTTGTTGTCGCAGCCCCAAGCGCCCAGCACGAGCTTCTCGCGACCCAGCTCGTCGCAGATGGCAAGCACAAAGCGGATGCGATCGCGCAGGGCGTCCAGCAGGGCATCGTCACCCACGCGATACTCCTGGCGAGCGCGCTTGGCGTTGGGCGCGGCGGCCACGATCACGTCGGCATACGCATGCACGTGGTTGCGGTCGAAGCGCACCGCAGGCACCACCAGCGCACGGTTGCGGTAAAGCTCGCAGTTGATGTTGCGGCGACGGTTCTCGCCGTACCATTTGCGCTGTTTATCGAGCACGTTGTACAGGTACGAATCGGCACAGAGCGTGGCCTCCTGACCCAGATAGCCCTGGATGTAGCCGCCGCCCGGGTTGGTGAACGAGGCAAAGGCGAGCACGGCCATGTCGCAGAATTGCGCGTAGCCTCGGCCGTTATCCAGAATGGCCTGCGTGGCAGAGGCGTCGAGCACGGTGACCTCGGGCAGGACCGGAGCGGGCTCCTCGGCGGCAGGCGCGGACTCGGTCTCCGTGGCCTCCTCTGCGGGTGCAGGCTCGGCCGTAACCTCGGTCTCGGCGGACGCAACCTCAGCGGTCTCGGACTCGGCGGCCTCAGACTCCTCGGCAACCTGTTCCTCGACAGCGTCGGCCGCTTGGGCCTTGGCCTTCATCGCCGCGACAAAACCGGCAGGCATACCATCGAACTCGCACACGCCGGCAAGCGAACGCTCGATATCCTTGGCGCACGCTTCGGACACAGTTGCCACGTGACGCTCGGCGGCCTTGGCACGGGCCTCGCGCTTGGGATTGGGCTGACCCGCTCGGTTGGACCTGCGGTTACGGTTCCTGTTGTCGACGTCTGCCATAAGTGGTCACCTTTCCTGTCGCTGCCGCTATCGGCTTTTCCCATCCATGATACCCCGCCGCGTACAAAAAAGACGGCCCCGAAGGACCGCCTTTCGCATCGATTTACACGCACGGCAAGCACCGCCGCAATTCGCCACTAGTCGCGACGGCCAAGGATGTTCAGGATGCGCAGGAACACGTTGATAATGTCCACGAACAGATTGGACGCCATGAGCACGGCGTTGGGCAGCGTAGGCGGCACCGTCGTGGCAACATAGGTGTCGTAGCCAATAAAGCCGGCGAACACCACGATCACGATCAGATCGGTGATGGTCTGCGAGACGCCCATGAACATCAGCACGATCTCAACCAGAATAGTGGCGAGCAGAATGCCAAAACCGATGCCATATACGCGCTGGAAAAACTTGGGGAACGTCACGCCCAAGGCGCCAAAGACAAAGGTGATGGCGGCCGTGGCGATAAAGGCAGTGTTAATGGTGGGCAGGTCGTAGTTGGCAAGGCCAAACGACGCGGTCAGGCCAAAGGTACTCGCAAAGATTACGTAGCCCACAAGGGACAGGCCCACGGACTGCTTGCTGGCGGCGGCCGACATCATGACCATGCCGATGATGGTCAAAATAAACGAGCCAAAGACCAGCGGCAAGGCGGCGCCGCTCATCATCATGCGCGCAAACGACATGGTGCTCGTAAAGTAGGCGCCGGCGCCCATGGCACAAAAGCCCAAGAAGATGAGGGCAGACATGGCAAGATTGTACGCACGCGGCGACATCTCCTTGGCACGGCTTGCGCCGCTCTCGACGGGGCCGTTCTGATAGCCCTGGATATCGTTCATACTTCGTCCTTTCACAAAGCGCCGTGAAAGACGGCGCAGCAGATGACAAGATTCCTGTCATTGTACCCGAATGCCGTACGTCCTTACCTACGGCGCTCGCCCTCGAGCGTGCGATCAAAGGCCCAGACCCACCAACGCATCACGTGTGCCTGCGAGCCGTCCGCCCGCTCGCGCGTCTGGTCCTCCAGATACAACTCGGTCGCGTGCCCGCCAAAACGCACTT
This sequence comes from uncultured Collinsella sp., assembly GCA_900544385.1. Classification (GTDB taxonomy): domain Bacteria; phylum Actinomycetota; class Coriobacteriia; order Coriobacteriales; family Coriobacteriaceae; genus Collinsella. Next base: position 3,230 of record UQVD01000088.1, on the reverse strand, counting down.
TATAGGTCGCCGTACGGATGCCGTGGACCGTCAGGCCAAACCCGGTGGTCGAGATAATTTCATCGATTGTAAAACAACGTCCGTCGACCCAGCAGACGGTGACCGGCACGACTTGTCCGCCCGCGAGGATGCGAGCCACGACGTCCACATACTGCTTGTGCACGCGCCGAGTTTTGCCATCTGTCTGTCGATATTCCATGTCTCCTATTATCGAACGCATGTTTGCATGTTGTAAAGCGAACAGACTGTGGTTTTGGAGTGTCGTAGTAATCGCACGTGTCCGCATGGCGTGTTAGCAAAAAGAACACCCGCGGTCAACAGGGCTAATATTCAATTTTAGTGCCAAAAAGTTCACTTCTCCCATCAGAACTCGGTAAAGAGACCCGCAGGAGGTGATACGATTTATCATGTTTTTGTAACGTGTCTGCAAACTTCGAGAAAGCCCATATATGGACGTAACGTTCTCAACCTTCCTCGGCCAAATTGTGTCGAACCCAGTCCTTGCCGTCACCGTGATCCTCGCGTTGGGCGCCATCTTCGTCAATGGATGGACCGACGCGCCCAACGCCATCGCGACCTGCGTCACTACGCGTTGCATGCCCGCCCGCGCCGCCATTCTCATGAGCGCCGCATTCAACTTCCTCGGCGTGCTCATCATGACGCACTTTAACGCGAGCGTCGCCAACACCATCTCACATATCGTCGACTTTGGCGGAAACAGCACCATGGCGCTCGCGTGCCTCTGCGCGGCGCTGTTCTCCATCGTCGTCTACGGCGCCACAGCGTCGCGTTTTGGCATCCCCACCTCGCAAAGCCACAGCCTTATCGCCGGCCTGACCGGTGCCGCTATCGCCCTCGGCGGCGCGAGCAGCGTCAACGTCCACGAGTGGATGAAGGTCATCTACGGCCTGGCGCTCTCCATCGGCCTGGGCTTTGTCATGGGCTGGATCCTGTGCAAACTCGTCTCGATTCTGTTTGCCGCCGCCAACAGGCGACGTGCCAACGTCTTCTTTAAATACGCTCAGATCGCGAGTGCCGCGGCCATGAGCTTTATGCACGGCGCGCAGGATGGACAGAAGTTCATCGGCGTGCTCTTTTTAGGCGTGGCCTTCGCCAGCGGCCAGACGAGCGTCGGCGATGCCGGCATCCCCATCTGGATTATGCTGCTGTGCTCGGCAACCATGGGCATCGGCACCAGCGTGGGCGGCGAGCGCATCATCAAGTCCGTCGGCCAGAGCATGGTTAAGCTCGAGAAGTATCAGGGCTTCTCTGCCGACCTCGCAGGCGCCGCGAACCTGCTGCTTGCCACCCTTACCGGCATCCCCGTGTCCTCCACGCACATCAAGACCTGCGCCATTATGGGCGTCGGTGCCGTCAAGCGCCTCTCGGCCATCAACTTCGGCGTCGTCAAGGACATGATGTTCACCTGGTTCTTCACCTTCCCTGCCTGCGGACTCATCAGCTTTGTCATGGCCAAGCTGTTCATGATGTTCCTCTAGTCAAACCGAACGTCCATCCGGACTGCATTACCTCGCCCGCCCATCTTCACCTCGAAAGGACCACTCATGGCAAAGAAACCCGATTCATTCTACTTTGACAACTACGTCGCCTGCGCCGACCTAGCCGTCCAGGCCGCAGAGCTGCTCACCAAGATTTTTGAGAACTTTGACCCTGCGCAGATCCACGACATGCTCGATAAGATGCATGCGATTGAGCATGCGGCAGACAAGAAGCACCACGAGCTCGAAGACGCCTTGCTCACCGCCTTTATCACCCCGCTTGAGCGCGAGGATCTAGACCTGATGAGCTGCTCGCTCGACACCGTGCTCGACCGCATCGAAGGCGTCGTGCAGCGCGTCTACTTCACCAACATCCAGAGCATCCACCCCGATGCCATCGTCATCGCTCACAAGGTAACCGATGCCTGCCGCGCCATGAAGGACCTGATGGTCGAGCTTCCCAACTACCGCAAGTCCAAGACCCTGCGCGAGCTCGTCATCCAGATCAACACCATCGAGTCCGAGGCCGACGAGCTCTACATCAACGCCATGCGCAACCTGCACGTTAACGGCAAGGACCCGCTCGAGGTCATCGCTTGGCGTGACGTGTACGCCTTCCTGGAGTACTGCGCCGACTGCTGCGAGAATGTGGCCGATGTCGTGGATTCGATTGTCATGAAGAACAGTTAATTGGGGGTACATGTCCCACCGGTCGCGGGCCCGGCCACTAATAACCTTTTTCACTCCGGCTGCAAGCAGAGTCGTTCAAAAGGTTATTAGTGGCCGGGCCCGCTCCCTTATGTACCACCATTGGGAACTTTGGCTGATAGGTTTAGCGCAATGGGGGTTTGGCTGAAGGGACCTTTGGTATCTGTTCGGACACTTTAGCCCTCGATGAGCGTTTGGTTGATTGCTGCTTTGGGTACTGTTTGGGTTACTTTGGGTTTGTTTGATTTTTAATTGTTGGAGGGCTTGTATGTCTTATTTGGATCTGGCTCGGGGTCGATATTCTTGTCGTGAGTTTGAGGATCGTTCTGTTGAGCAAGCTGTGGTGGATGCCATTGTTGAGGCTGGGCGGATTGCTCCTTCTGCTTGTAATAATCATCCAGCCCGTGTGATGGTGCTGGATACGCCTGAGCTGTTGGAGAAGGCTGCTGCTTGTCAGCCTCGGTTTGCTCGTGATGGGTCTATCTTTGGGGCTCCGCTTGTCTTCCTTATTTGCAGCGTTACCGATGATGCTTGGGTGCGCCCGTATGACCAGATGAATTCCAGCGAAATCGATACGTCCATCGTGTGCGATCAGATGATGATGGAGGCCACCGAGCAGGGCCTGGGAACGTGCTGGGTATGCCATTTTAAGCCCGAGGTGGCACAGGAGCAGTTCAACCTGCCCGAGGGCGTCTATCCCTATCACATGCTCGTCTGTGGCTATCCTGCCGACCACATCGCCGATCCCGAGCATCGCGAGGCCCGTACCATTCCCCTCCCCGACTTCCTCCTCAAGTAGTTTTTGACACATGCCCTAAAACCTACCTTTTACCGCTCACCCATTCGCCGAGTTCTGCGCCACTATGTGCAGGACTCGGTTTTTTATGATGCGCCCCCCTGCACAGTCATAAAAAAGGACCCGCAAGCTGCGGGTCCTTTCGAGACACTAAATTGTAGGCCGAATGTTAGTCCAAATCGTCGGCGGCGAAGTTGTCGATCGGGGCGAAGGGATCGGCCACGGGG
>UQVD01000087.1 GCA_900544385.1 uncultured Collinsella sp. | reverse complement strand
ATATCGTCGGCAGCGTCAGATGTGTATAAGAGACAGGTCGTAGCGCTGGGCGAAGGTCTCTCCAACATCACCGTCGACGGCACGCACGTCACGGCGGCAGCCGGCGCGCTGCTTTCCGATGTCGCCGCGGCGGCAGCCGAGGCCGGCCTCACCGGCATGGAGCCCATCTCGGGCATCCCCGGATCGGTCGGCGGCGCCTGCTACATGAACGCCGGTGCCTACGGTGCCTGCATGGCCGATGTGCTGGAGTCCGTGCGCGTCTACAAACCCGCTCGCCAGCTCGACGACGGCACCCGCGGCAGCGGCAATATCATTGAGTTCGATGTCGATGAGCTCAACCTGGGCTATCGCAAGAGCCGCATTGCCGACGACGGCTTTATCGTGCTTTCGGCCACCTTCAATCTCGCTCCGGGCAACGCCGCGATGATCAAGGCCGACATGGACGACTACCGCCAGCGCCGCGAGGACAAGCAGCCGCTCGACATGCCGAGTGCCGGCTCCACTTTCAAGCGCCCCGAGGGCTACTTTGCCGGCAAGCTCATCATGGACGCCGGCCTGCGAGGACACGCCGTTGGCGGCGCGCAGGTAAGCGAAAAGCACTGCGGTTTTATCGTCAACGCCAACCACGCCACCGCCGCCGACGTTGACGAACTCATCCGCCACATCCAAACAACCGTCAAAGGCCAATTCGACGTAGACCTAGAACCCGAAGTCCACCGAGTAGGCGAATTTTTATAAAAAGAAGGCCCCGAAAGGGGCCTTCACCATATTCATTCAGATAACCCAGTCCGGTGTGTCGCGCCCCGAACCCGAGAGGGCCGCGTGCCCGCCCGCATTATATTTGATTGATCGCGAGTTCCGCACGCAAAGAAGGCCACTTAATGTGGCCTTCGTCTTGCGCAGGACTGCCCGAGCAGGCAATCAAATATAATGCGGGCGGGCACGCGGCCCCGTCGGCTTTACGACAGCGCAATACCGCCGAGCCAGCCCCAACGCACGCCAGAGCCAGTGCCATAGAAGCTAATAAACGAATCAAGCGACTTAGACGTAATGGCGCCCTCATTGCTCATGACGATGCCGCCGCCAACATAGATGCCCACGTGGCCATAGATCAGACCCGGCATGCCGGTGCCGCTATGCGATGAGTCGGCCACGATCATGCCCACCTGCAGCGCCGAGCGGTCGGAGCTATAGCACCAGGCGTTAAACATGTCGCACGCATTGCCGCCAAAGTAGCCAACGCCGGCGTTACGGAAGACATTGGTAACCCACGCCGCGCACCAGTTCTGGCCCGGCGAAGGCGTGGAGTAGCACGCGTTGACGACGGCCTGTTGCTTGCCCGAGCCGGCATTCTGCTGCGGAGTTCCGGGCGCATACGATCCGCCACCCGAGCTCGAACCACCCGAGTAGGAATTGTTCTTGTTCGCGGCGGCCGCGGCAGCGGCGGCCTTCCTAGCGGCCTCCTCGGCCTGGGCGGCAGCGAGAATCTCGGAATCACGCTGAGCCATGAGCTCCTTGACATCGTCAGAGAGGCCGTTCAGAACCGTCTGGACTTCCTGCTGCTTGGCCTGCATGTCCTGCATCTGGGCAGTCTGCTGGTCCTTGAGCTTCTCTAAGTCGGCCTTCTGCGACTCGAGCTCGGTCTTTTGCGCATCGAGCTCTTCCTGGATGGTCTGAATGTCCTCGATGGCGTCGCGGTCGCTCTTGTTGATCTTCTCAACGTAATGCGCGTTGGCGACGAGTTCCTCAAACGAGCCAGAGGCCAGCAGCAGCGACAGGATGTTCGTGCCGCCGGACTTGTAGCTGGCGGCCACGCGATCGGAAAGGTCGTTGCGCTTCTTCTTGAGCTCGGCCTTCTTTTCATCGATCTGGGCCTGCGTGTCGTCAATCTTGCCCTGGACATTCTCGATGTCGTTGAGGGTCTGGGCATTCTTGTTGGCCAGCGCCGCATACTCATTTGCGATGCTGTCGAGCTGGGCCTGAACCTCGTCGAGCTGGGCCTGGGCGGCATTCAGTTTATCGGTGGTTTCTTTGGAAGTCTCCGCCGCATGGGCGCGAGCGGGCAGGCCAAAAAGAACTGCCGCAGAAGCGGCGCCGAACAGGGCCTTGAGGGCAGTGCGGCGCGAGAGCTCCTGGGAAAGGATGGAATCGCTGTTTGGTGACATATGTACTCCGTTACATGCTTATTTATATGTCGCTCAACTCATACATATTAGCGTACATATGGCGCGTCCCAACGATTTCCACGAACGGCAGGAAACTGCAAGGTCAGCGGCTCGTAAGCAAATGCCAAAGATCAGGTTATGCGTACGCAAGCTCTTCTATGAGTACGTTAGCACAATCCTCTGCTTTTCCTACAGCGCACGATTTGGGCGTCCCTGCCTGCGCTATACTCCCCTGAAGAAGTGTTCCTGATTCGATAGGAGACTACATGTCCAAAGCACTCGACCCCAAAGACACCTGTGTCCTCGTTACCGGTGGCGCCGGCTTTATCGGCTCGCACACCGTCGTTCAGCTGCTCGAGGGTGGCTACCAGGTCGTCATCGTCGATGATCTCTCCAACTCCAGCGCCGTCGCCGTCGACCGCGTCAAGACCATCGTGGGCGACGAGGCCGCCAAGAACCTCACCTTCTACGAGGCCAACGTGCTCGACCGCGATGCGATGAACAAGATCTTCGATACCCATCAGATCGACCGCGTCATCCACTTTGCCGGCTTTAAGGCCGTCGGCGAGTCGGTGAGCAAGCCCGTCGAGTACTACCACAACAACATCGAGAACACCCTGGTGCTCATCGACGTCATGCGCAACCATGGCTGCAAGTCCATCATCTTCTCGAGCTCCTCGACCGTCTACGGCGACCCGGACAACCCGCCCGTCACCGAGGAGGATCCTAAGAAGCCCGCGACCAACCCCTATGGTTGGACCAAGTGGATGATCGAGCAGATCCTTATGGACGTCCACACCGCCGACCCCGAGTGGGACGTCGTGCTGCTCCGTTACTTCAACCCCATTGGCGCTCATCCGTCGGGCCTGATCGGCGAGGACCCCAAGGGCATCCCCAACAACCTGGTGCCCTATGTCGCCCAGGTTGCCGTGGGCAAGCTCGAGGCCGTTCAGGTCTTTGGCAACGACTACCCCACCCCCGACGGCACCGGCGTGCGCGACTACATCCACGTGTGCGATCTGGCCTCTGGTCACGTTGCCGCCCTTAATTGGATGAACGGCAAGACCGGCGTCGAGATCTTTAACCTGGGCACCGGCACCGGCACCTCGGTACTCGAGGTCGTCGCCGCCTTCTCCAAGGCTTGTGGCAAGGAGCTGCCCTACGTGATCCGCGAGCGCCGCGCCGGCGACATCGCTGCCAACTGGTGCGATGCCTCCAAGGCCGAGCGCATGATGGGCTGGAAGGCCCAGTACGACATCGCGGACATGTGCCGCGATAGCTGGAACTGGCAGAGCCACAACCCCAACGGCTTCGCCGACGCCGAGTAGCAAAAACCTACATACCGCTCTTGCCCCGATCTCACGTTGTGAGGTCGGGGCTTTTTCATGGCATGTAACCATTCGCCGAAAATCGACCAACTTTTTTATCTTGCCTGTACATGTTTAAACAACATGTTTTACAATAGGCGTACCGAATCAGAACATCGGAGGCGGACTGCACACCCATCGGCAGGCCGACCCCACAACAAGAAGGTTGGTGAGCGCATTCATGGAGCGTGCAAGCGGCGTCCTCATGCCCGTCTCATCTCTGCCCGGACCATACGGAATCGGCGGCTTTGGCTGGAATGCCTACGACTTCGTCGATTTTCTCGCCTCGTGCAAACAACATTACTGGCAGATTCTGCCCCTTACGACGACCAGCTATGGCGATTCGCCCTATCAGTCGTTCTCGGCCCGCGCAGGCAACCCCAACTTTATCGACTTTGCCGAGCTTATCGAGGCAGGGTATCTGGAGCAGCGCGATATCGATGGCGTGTATCTGGGATCCGACCCCAGCAATGTCGACTACGGTGCTATCTTTGACGGCCGCCGTCAGATTCTCGACCGCGCCGCTGAGCGCTTTGCTGCCGACAAGCCGGCCGATTTCGATGACTTTATCCAGGCCAACGAGGACTGGCTCATCCCCTACTGTGAGTTCATGACCGTCAAAGAGGAGTGCGGTCTCAAGGCGTTTTGGGAGTGGCCCGCGGAGCTCCGCACCCGCGGCGAGGCTTCCGCCAAGGTCTGCGCCGACCATCCGGCGCATATGCTCTACCACCAGATGACGCAGTACTTTTTCGATCGCCAGTGGAGCCGCCTCAAGGCCTATGCCAACGAGCGCGACATTCTCATCATCGGCGACCTGCCCATCTATGTCTCGCGTGACTCCGTCGAGATGTGGGCGACACCTGAGCTCTTTAAGATCGACGCCGCCGGCAATCCGGTGAGCGTCGCCGGCACGCCGCCCGACCAGTTCTCGGCCACCGGCCAGTACTGGGGCAACCCCATCTACGACTGGGACGCCATGGAGTCCGACGGCTTCTCCTGGTGGGAGGGCCGCATTCGCGCCGCCCTCGACATGTACGACGTCATCCGCCTGGATCACTTCCGCGGCTTCGAGGCCTATTGGGAGGTGCCGTTCTCCTCACCCGATTCGTCCTACGGTTCGTGGACGCAGGGTCCCGGCCTCAAGTTCTTCAAGACGCTCGAGGAAAAGCTCGGCACGCTGCCCATCATCGCCGAGGACCTGGGCTTCCTCACCCCCGGCGTCATCGACATGCGCGACAACTCGGGCTTCCCCGGCATGAAGATCCTGCAGTTTGCCTTTGAGGGCACCAACTCGTACTACCTGCCGCATAACTACATCGCCAACACCGTCGCCTATGTGGGCACCCACGACAACGAGACGGCGCGCGGTTGGTTTGAGGGAACGGCCACCCCGCGTCAGCGTGAGCAGGCAGCCCTGTACACCCATCAGCAGGCCGGCGAACCCATGGCAGATGCACTCAATCGCACCATCGCCGCCAGCGTGAGCGACACGTGCATCTACACCATGCAGGATCTGCTCAACTTGGGCAACGAGGCGCGCATCAACACCCCTGCCACGCTGGGCGGCAACTGGACCTGGCGCATGCTCGACGGCGCCATCACCCGCGAGCTCGAGCACAAACTCACCGACTGGACCGAGACCTACTTCCGCATCCCGTCGGAAGCCGAAATCGAGCTTCCTCAATAGGAGCTACCGCGCCCGACCCCTCCCCACCGTGCGGACGCGCTTGCTTTTCCCGCGCGAGGCCACCCCAATCCCCTCGCGCGGGCTTCTTATGAATTGCAGACATGAAACAACCCATCACAGGAGAAAACATGCCCCAAATTAACCTCATGGAACTCGCCGAGCAGTCTTTTGGCACCTCGCTCGAGCAGCTCGACGACCGTCGCATTTACAAGCTACTGGTCAAACTCGTGCAGGAGCGCTCCGCCGCCCGCCCGCTCAACAACGGCAAGAAAAAGCTCTATTACATTTCCGCCGAATTTTTGATCGGCAAGCTGCTCATCAACAACATGATCGACCTCGGCATCTACGACGAGGTTAAGGACCAGCTCACCGCCGCAGGCCACGACCTCAACAAAATCGAGGAATTCGAGGTCGAGCCGTCACTCGGCAACGGCGGCCTGGGCCGCTTGGCCGCATGCTTCCTGGATTCCATCGCCACGCTGGGCTTGACCGGCGATGGCGTGGGCCTCAACTATCACTACGGTCTGTTCCGTCAGCGCTTTGTCGACAACCAGCAGACGGCCGTCCCCGACGAGTGGCTCGGTGAGCAGGACATCCTAGTCGACGATGACCGCTCCTACACCGTCGAGTTCGGCGATTTTGCCGTTACCTCCAAGCTCGTCAACATCGATGTGCCCGGTTACGGCCAGCCCACCAAGAATCGCCTGCGCCTGTTCGACCTGGCGAGCGTCGACGACAGCCTGGTCCCCGGCAGTTCCATCGACTTCGACAAGACCAAGATCGCCAAGAACCTCACCTTGTTCCTCTACCCCGACGATTCCGACGAGCAGGGCCGCCTACTTCGCATCTATCAGGAGTACTTCATGGTGAGCAACGCCGCCCAGCTCCTGATCGACGAGGCCGTCGAGCGCGGCAGCAACTTGCACGACCTGGGCGACTACGCCGTAGTCCAGATCAATGACACGCACCCCACCATGGTCATCCCCGAGCTCATTCGCTTGCTCACCACCAAGCACGACATCGAGTTTGACGAGGCCGTGACCATCGTGCGCTCCATGGTCGCCTACACTAACCACACGATTCTTGCCGAGGCGCTCGAGAAGTGGCCGCTCACCAGCCTGCAGAAGGTCTCGCCCGCCATCGCCGACATCATCGTCAAGCTCGACGAGGTCGCCAAGGCCGAGCACGACGACCCGCGCGTCGCCATCATCGACGAGCACGACACCGTCCACATGGCCCACGTGGACATTCACTTTGGCTTCTCCATCAATGGCGTCGCCGCACTCCACACCAAGATTCTGGAGGACACCGAGCTTCACCCGTTCTACGAGATCTATCCCGAAAAGTTCTCCAACAAGACCAACGGCATCACCTTCCGCCGTTGGATCCATGGCGCCAACCCCGCGCTCGCCAGCCTGCTCGACGATGTGATCGGCACCAATTGGCGCAGCACCGGCGACCTGAGCAAGCTCGCCGAATTCGCTAACGACAAGGATGTTCTTGAGCGCCTGGCCACCACCAAGGCCGAGGCCAAGACCATCATGCGCCAGTTCATGGCGCTCGAGCAGGGCGTGACCATTCCCTCCAACGCCATCATCGACGTCCAGGTCAAGCGCATCCACGAGTACAAGCGCCAGCAGATGCTCGCGCTCTACATCATCTGGAAGTATCTCGACATCAAGAACGGCAACAGACCTAAGCACCCCGTCACTATCATCTTTGGCGGCAAGGCGGCCCCTGCCTACACCATCGCCCAAGACATCATCCACCTAATCCTGACGCTGTCCCAGTGGATTGCCAACGACCCCGACGTGGCCCCCTACCTGCAGGTCGTCATGATCGAGAACTACAACGTCACCGCCGCCGAGCGCGTGATCCCCGCCGCTGACATCTCCGAGCAGATCAGCCTGGCCTCCAAGGAGGCGAGCGGCACCTCCAACATGAAGTTCATGCTCAACGGCGCCCTAACCCTGTGCACGCTTGACGGCGCCAACGTGGAGATTGCCGAGCTCGTGGGCGACGAGAATATCTATACCTTTGGTGCCTCGTCCAAACAGGTCGAGCAGCTCTATGCCGACGGCACCTATGACGCCGGTGTGCTCTACCGCAAGCCCGGCATCAAGCTGCTGGTGGACTTCATCACCAACCCGGCCTTTATGGCGACCGGCAACGCCGAGCGCCTGCAGCGCCTGCACGATGACATTAAGGGCAAGGACTGGTTTATGGCCCTGCTCGACATCGAGGAGTACATCCAGACCAAGGAGCGCGTGTTGGCCGACTACGAGGACCAGGACGCCTGGATGCGCAAGACGCTCATCAATATCGCCAACGCCGGCACCTTCTCGTCTGACCGCACGATCTCCCAGTACAACGACGAGATTTGGCACCTGAGCTAATTTCGCTTCCCTTACCCATCCTCTTGAGAAACGGAGTCGTGGCAACACGGCTCCGTTTTTTGTGCCCGCACGTTACCCTGCGACCCGACTCGACCGAAGAATCTCGATCTGTAACAGCTACTCGGTAGAAACGGCCCCAGCTGTTACAGATTGAGACATACCGCCCCCCTGGGTCAATCTCGATCTGTAACATCTAGCAGCTGAAATTCACCTTTGGTGTTACAGATTTAGATGAAATGGTTAGCTCAGCGGAACCGTCTCGATCTGTAACATCTAACGTCCGAAATCAGCCTCACCCGTTACAGATCGAGACAAACGACCGGTCAGACAGCCCCAACACAAAGAAAGGCTCCCCTCTCGCCCAGTGAACTGCCTCCCATTTCTTGGACATGAGAAATGGGAGGCTTTTTATGCGTGT
>UQVD01000086.1 GCA_900544385.1 uncultured Collinsella sp. | reverse complement strand
TCTACACACTGCATATCGTCGGCAGCGTCAGATGTGTATAAGAGACAGATCGACATCCGCGACGGCAAGGTCACGGTCTACGACGGCGACTACGACTACTACCTCTACAAGCGCGAGGACCTCGCAGCCCGCGCCGCCGCCGAGGCGGCAGGGGAGAGCACGCCCGCCGTATCCAAGCCCGCCAAAACCTGCTCCGCCCAAGCCGACACCCCCGCCGCCGCACCCAAGCCTGCCGAGGGTAAAAAGACCAAGGAGCAAAAGCGCGCCGAGGCCCAGGCCCGCGCTGCGCTCAACAAAAAGCTCAAGGGCGTGCGTAACCAGCTCAAGAAGATCGAGACGGAGCTCGACAAAAAGCGCGCCCGCTATGACGAGCTTATGGAATTGATGGCCAGCGAAGAGCTTTATGCCGATCAGGACAAGTTCAACGCCGCGCTGGGGGAATATAACGGCCTTAAGCAAGAGCTACCCAAGCTCGAGGACGAATGGCTGGAGCTTTCCACCCAGATCGAAGAGGAGACCGCGCGTGAACTCTCGTAAGGCCGCTGCCGTGGCGATGAGCATCATCGCCATCGCTTGTCGCATCTGCGGCATCTTTATGAGCGCGATGACCGTGCTGCTGTGCTTTAGCGGCCTCACCGCCAAACTGCAGATCGTTGGCTTTGTCGTTGAGCTTTCGCGCGCACTGCCAAGCGCCATCGCCGGCTACGGTGTCATCACGTCGCCCTTTGGTGGCGTGTTTCGCCTGGATTACGCCATCGTCGCGGTAATCTTGTTTGTGGCCGACTACCTGCTCACGCGCGCCTCGCGCCGCGTCCGCTAGGAGAGCGCCATGTCCAGCAGCTACATCATGAACCTGCTCGCCAGCGCCGTCGCCGTCATCGTTGGCATCGTCATTCACGAGAGCGCGCACGCCGCCGCGGCCTGGGCTCTCGGCGACAAAACGGCGCGCTCGCGCGGACGCGTATCGCTCAACCCGCTCAACCATATCGACCCGTTTGGCACCATCATCTTGCCGCTGCTCATGCTCGCCGCCGGCGGTCCCGTGTTCGCCTTCGCCAAGCCCGTGCCCGTCTATCTCAACAACCTTAAGCACCCCAAGCGCGACGAGGTCCTGGTGAGCGTAGCCGGCCCCACATCGAATATCGCACTCGCGTGCCTCGCGGCCGCCCTCATGCACGTAACGTACGGCAATCTCTACGCCAGCATGTCCTTTGCCCTGGCGTCACAGATCATGAACTTCGGCGCCACGTTTATCGTGGTCAACCTGTCGCTTGCGTTCTTCAACCTCATCCCGATCCCACCGCTCGACGGCTCGTCGATCATTGTGCCGTTCCTTAAAGGCAAGGCTCTCAACAACTATTATCGTCTGCAGCAATACGCTATGCCCATCCTCATCCTAGTGCTGTACCTGCTGCCCATGTGGACCGGCATCGACGTGATCGGCCGCTATTTCGACGTTACCGTGTATCCGCTCGCTGAGCAGCTGCTCAACTTCGCAATCGCCGGCATCTAAGGTAAACTTACAGGTCAACCGTGCATAACGGTCAGAACATGCACCCAAACCGCGCCGCGAAGGCGCCGTCAAAGGAGGTCGAAGATGTCGTATCGCGTGTCGACGCAGGTCTACAGCGGACCGTTCGACCTGCTGCTGCAGCTGGTAACCCGCCAAAAAGTAGATATCGGCGCCATCTCCATCAGCGAGGTGGCCGAACAGTACCTTGCCGAGGCAGAGCGCATTGAGGCGCTGGACCTGGACGTGGCGAGCGACTTTTTGCTGGTGGCGGCAACCCTTTTGGACATCAAGGCTGCCTCTCTAGTGCCGCAGGAGGCCCCGCGCAAAGTCGATGACGACGATAGCGAGTTCGACGAAGACCTCGAGGAACTCAGCGCGCTCGACGGCGACGCCCTGCGTGAGGTCCTGATCCAGCGCCTGATTGCCTACAAGCAGTTTAAAGGTGCGGCTGCGGCCCTCGGTGCGCGCATGCAGGCCGAAAGCCGCATGCATCCGCGCGTGGCCGGCCCCGACCCCGAGTTCTTGGGCCTAATGCCCGACTATCTGGCCGGCATTACCCTGCGCGGTCTGGCCGTTATCTGTGCCGACCTGGATGGCAAACGACAGACCTTCCTGCTGGAGGCCGAGCACGTGGCGCCGCATCGCGTGCCGCTCGACCTGACGGTGGCCTCGGTCGACCGCTTTACCATGGCGCACCAAACCTGCACTTTCCGCGAGCTGCTGGACGGCGATGCCACCACCGAGCAGCTCGTTGTCACCTTCCTGGCCATGCTGGAGCTCGCCAAGCGCGGCTCGCTTACGCTGAGCCAGGACAAGATCTTCGGAACCATCCGCATCAACCGAGTCGAGGGCGCCGAGGCCTATGTGCCCGGCGAGGGCCCCGAGCTCACCGAATAGGAGCCGCAACCATGTCAACCCTTTCCACGCTGGAGGCAAACAGCCTCAAAGGCGCCCTCGAGGCACTGCTGCTGGTGTCGAGCGACCCGGTGAGCGCGCCCGCGCTGGCAGGCGCGCTGGATATCGCCCCCGGCGAGTGCGCGTCGCTGCTCGCCGAGCTCAAGGTTGAGTACGAGGAGGCCAACCGCGGCTTTCAGCTGCGCGAGGTCGCCGGCGGCTGGCGCCTGTTTACGCATCCCGCCTACCACGACGTGGTCGAGGCCTATGTTCTGAGCTGGGACACGCAAAAGCTGTCGCAGGCGGCGCTCGAAACCCTGGCCGTCATCGCATACCACCAGCCCGTGACGCGCGAAGTGGTCAAGGGCATCCGCGGCGTTAATTCCGACGGCGTCATCGCGTCACTCGTAGACAAAGGTCTGGTGCGCGAGCTCGGCCGCGACCCCCAGCGCGGTCAAGCCATCATCTACGGCACGACCAACGCCTTCTTGGAAAAGTTCGGCCTGCGCTCCACCCGCGACCTGCCCGACCTGGAGCAGTTTGCCCCAGACGAGCAGTCGCGCCAGTTTATCCGCGAGCGTCTGAGCGGCCGCAGTATTCAGTCCACGCTCGAGGAGCAAGCCGAGGACTTAGACGAAGAGCGCGAACTGCTCGATACCGATGTTGTAGATGTTGAGGCAGTCGAGAACTTGGAGACCCTGGTCGTCGACGAGACCTCGGAGGATTTGCATGACGAGGACTAACGAAGTAGGGGAGACGCGCGCCATGGGCAACGCAGTACCCGCCACCGACGCCCAGCCCGTCTATCCGCACACCATGCGCCTGCAGCGCTTTTTAGCGCGCGCGGGCGTGGCGAGCCGCCGTGGCTCGGAGGACCTGATGACCGCCGGCCGCGTGACCGTCAACGGCGAGGTCGCGACCGAACTGGGCACCAAGGTCGATGTCGACCGCGATCACATCGAGGTCGACGGCATGCCCGTAAAGCTCAACCAGGGCGCCGTGTACTTGATGCTCTACAAGCCGACCGGCTACCTCACCACCATGAGCGACCCGCAGGAGCGCCCTTGCGTGGCCGACCTGGTCCCCCGCGACCGCTTTCCGGGACTTTTCCCGGTAGGTCGCCTGGACCGCGACACCACGGGCCTTTTGCTCTTTACCACCGACGGCGACCTATCGCAGGACCTGCTGCACCCCAGCAAGCATGTCTATAAGACCTACCAGGCGCTCGTGGACGGACAGCTGACCGACCGCGATCTAGAACCGCTCCGCCGCGGCATCGAGCTCGACGATGGCCTGTGCCAGCCGGCCATCTGCCGCGTCATCAGTGCGCGCGAGGCCGAGGCCGTGGCTCCGCAAGGTATCAAGCCCGGCACCACCGCCGTGGAGGTCATCATCCGCGAGGGACGCAAGAACCAGGTCAAGCGCATGCTGAGCAAGATTCACCATCCGGTAATCCGTCTGCACCGCTGCAACTTTGCCGGCCTGGAGCTCAAGGACGTGGCCAAGGGCTCGTGGCGCGAGCTCACCAACCGCGAGGTGCAGATCCTCAAGGCCGGCGGCATCCCGCCCAAGCTGGCGAGCTCCAAGCGCAACGGCGGCAAGCCCCAAGACACGCCCGCCAGCCGCACGCGTCACCACGGCAGCCACGGCTCCGCGCCCAAGCGCAACACCTACCGCGAGCGCTACACGGGCTAGGCAACCTGCCGCGCCCCAACGCCAGCGAACCATACCAGCACGTCAACCACCGAAAGGAAGCATTGTATGATCGTCGCCATCGACGGCCCCGCCGGTTCCGGCAAGTCCACTATCGCCAAGGAGATAGCCCGCCAGCTGGGCTTTAACAAGCTCGACACGGGCGCTATGTACCGCGCCGTCACCTTCGCCGCGCTCGATCGCGGCATCGACCTGGACGACGAGGCGGCCATCGACGCCCTCGCCGAGCACATCGAGATCCGCTTTACCAACGGTACCGGCGAGGACACGCGCCTGACCATCGACGGCAAGGACGCATCGGCCGCCATCCGCACCCCGCAGGTCGACGCCAACGTGTCCAAGGTCTCGGCCTACCCGGGCGTGCGCGCCGCCATGCTCATCCACCAGCGCCGCGCAGCCGAGGACCGCGATATCGTGGCCGAGGGTCGCGACATCGGAACCGTCGTGTTCCCTAACGCGCAGGTCAAGGTCTTCCTGACCGCCGACCCGCGCGAGCGCGCCCGCCGCCGCGTGCTGCAGCGTCACCAAAACGATGCCCAGCCGCTCACGTCCGAGCAGCTCGAAGCCGAGGTCGACGAGACCCTCGACGCCCTTAAGCAGCGCGACAAGCTCGACAGTAGCCGCGAGGTCGCCCCGCTCGTGCCCGCCGAGGACGCCGTGCACGTCGACTCCACCGCCCACACCATCGACGAGGTCGTCTCGATAATCGAGGACCTTATCAACCAAAGGAGGTAGCCCATGCGCCTGTTTAAGCAGACGCCCGAGGATTATTACAACGCTCCTTATGCAGAGTTCCCAGCACTCATCCGCGGCACCGTCGTCGTAGTCATGGCCATCCTTTGGGCCTTCTCCAAGCTCATGTGGCGTTGGAAGGTCGAGGATGCCAATCTGCTGTTTGAGCGCCAGGACGGCCGCGGAAGCGTGGTCATCTGCAACCACACCTCGATGGCCGAGCTCTTGGCCGTGGAGACGGCGCTGTTCTTTGGGGGGCGCCGCATTCGTCCCATCTTTAAGTCCGAGTTCGCCAAGAGCAAGATTGTGCGCTGGGCCTTTAGCCGCGTAGGCGGCATCCCCGTGGAGCGTGGTACTGCAGATATGAAGTGCCTGCGCGCCGCTCAGCATGCGCTGCAACGCGGCGAGGACGTCCTGATCTTCCCCGAGGGCACGCGCATCCGCTCGCGCGAGATCAAACCAGAGGTCCACGGCGGTTTTGCGCTCATCGCTCAGATGGGCAAGGCACCTGTGAACCCGCTCGCCATCTGCGGCTGGTCCGACATCACGCCCGCGGGCAAAAAGATCATGCGTCCCAAGAAGTGCTGGATCCGCGCCGGCAAGGCCGTCTCGCTTTCCGACGCACCGGCCGGGCTTAAGCGCACGGAGCGCCTGGAATGGTTTGAGTCCGAGGCCATGAACCGCGTCTACGCCATGCGAGACGAGCTGTGCGACGAACATCCGGGCAGGTTTTAGCCATGAGCGAGAACGCGACAAACATCGCCACGACTGCGTCCGACCAGGCCACCGCGCCTACCATCGAGATCGCCGCCCACGCCGGCACTTGCTACGGCGTACAGCGTGCGCTCGATATGGCGCTGGCCGCCGCACCGCAGGCAGGGGAGTGCACTCAGGTCCATACTTTGGGTCCGCTCATCCATAACCCCATCGTGGTGCGCGAGCTCGCCGAGGCAGGCGTAGGTCTGGCCGACACCTTGGACGACGCCACATCCGGCACCGTGATCATCCGCGCCCACGGCGTGGTGCCGCAGGTCATCGATTCCGCTCGCGAGCGCGGCCTCAACGTGGTCGACGCCACGTGCCCCTACGTGAAGAAGGTCCACGTGGCCGCCGAGCGCCTGGTGCGCGAGGGCTACCGCGTGGTGGTCGTAGGCGAGCCGGGTCACCCCGAGGTCGAGGGCATTCTGGGCCACGCCGGCAATGATGCGCAGGTCGTGAGCTGTGCCGCCGACATCGATGCCCTGTCGCTCAAGGGCAAGGTGGGCCTCGTTGTGCAGACCACTCAGACCGCGCAGAATCTCGCCGAAGTCGTGGCCGCTATCACCACGCGCGTGCAGGAGCTGCGTGTGATAAACACCATCTGCGCCGCCACGAGTGAGCGTCAACAGGCAGCAGCCACACTTGCCAACCGCTGCGACTGCATGGTCGTGGTGGGCGGCAAGAACTCGGGCAACACCCGCCGCCTGGCGCAGATTTGCGCAGACGCCTGCGAGCGCACGTATCACATCGAGGAAGCTTCCGAGCTCCAGGCCGCGTGGTTTACCGACGCTCACCACATCGGCATCACTGCCGGAGCCTCCACCCCACAAGAACACATCGAACGCGCCGTCACGCGCATCAAGGAGCTTTGCCGCTAACCATGGACCAGACCGTACCCGCATACGCCGCCGAGGTGGCCGATTACGGGCGCAGCCGCGACCCCGAGCCGGGTGAGGGCGCGCTCGTTAAGAACGTGCGTCCCGAATCGCCCGCATGGGATGTGGGCATCGAGCCGGGCATGCGCGTGCTCGCGGTCAACGGTAAGCAGCTTACCGACATGATCGTATGGCTCTGGGAGGCCGACGATGATACCGTCGACCTGGAGGTTTTCGATCCGCGCGACAACACCGTCACCTCCGTCGAGCTCGACCGCTTCCCAGGAGAGGACTGGGGCCTTGAGTTCGATGGCCCCATCTTCGATGGCATGCGTACCTGCGTAAACGCCTGCGTGTTCTGCTTTATGACGATGCTCCCCAAGGGCGGCCGCTCAACGCTCTATATTCGCGATGACGACTACCGCCTGAGCTTTTTGCAGGGCAACTTTGTCACGCTCACGAACCTCTCCGACGAGGACGTGCAAAACGTCATCGAGCGTAACATGAGCCCCATGAACGTGTCGGTCCACGCCGTAAGCCCCGACGTCCGCCGCCGCATGATGGGCCGCAATGCCCAGCGCGGCATGGACGTGCTCGAGGCCATCATGGCGGCCGGCATCGAGATTCACGCGCAGATTGTGCTGTGCCCCGGCATGAACGACGGCGAGGAGCTGGAAAAGACCCTGCGCTTTTGCGAGGAGCACGAGCAAATCACCAGCCTGGGCATTGTGCCGCTCGGTTTTACCAAGCATCAAAACCGCTTTAGCTGGTCCTACAGCGACAAGCCCGAGCTAGCGCGCGAGACCATTGCCATGATCCGACCGTTCCAGGACCGCGCCTATGAGCGCTTTGGCCGCCACACCTTCCAGATGAGCGACGAGTTCTATCTGGACGCCGGCATCGATCCTCCCGAGGCAGACTTTTACGACGGTTACCCGCAGTACTACGACGGCATCGGCATGATCCGCTCGTATCTGGACGAGACCGACGACGTGCTGGCTACCGATGCCGAGCGACTGGCCCGCGTCCGCGATGCCGTCGCCGCCCGTGGCCAGCACCTGCTGTGCCTCTCGGGCGCCAGCGCACGCGACACGGTGGCCCGCTTTGTGGAGTCACCCCAGGGACTCGCCGGCACTGTCACGGCCATCAAGAACCGCTACTTTGGCGGCAACGTGGACGTGACCGGCCTCATCGTCGCGTGTGACATTCTGGAGCAGCTACCCCAAGACCTGTCGGGGGTTATGCTCTTTGTGCCTAAGCTCATGTTCAACGCTGACGGCATGACGCTTGACGAGTATCATCGTGACGATTTACTCGCAAGCCTTACCAGTCGCGGCGCCGAGGTTCATGTGGTGTCGACCATGCCGCATGAGCTGCTCGATACCCTGGAGCGCATCCTTGGCATTGTGCCCGCAGACTCTAACACTTCCACTGACCCTACCCATTAAAGGAGAGCAGATGAAACCTATCGTCGCCGTCGTCGGACGCCCCAACGTGGGCAAGTCCACGCTCGTTAACCGCCTGGCCCAGACCTCGGACGCCATCGTCCATGAGTCCCGCGGCGTCACGCGCGACCGCTCGTACCACACCTGTCTCTTATACACATCTCCGAGCCCACGAGACCGATCAG
>UQVD01000085.1 GCA_900544385.1 uncultured Collinsella sp. | reverse complement strand
CACTGCATATCGTCGGCAGCGTCAGATGTGTATAAGAGACAGTGCAAGGCGCGGAGAGATGATCGCCTCGGTCGGACAGGCAGCGGCGCACAGACCGCACTTGCGGCAGGAGTCGAGGATCTCGATGGCGTCTTCCTCGACCTCAATAGCGTTGACCGGGCACACGTCCATGCACGCGGTGCAGCCGCTCTTTTCGTTTTTGCAGGTCAGGCACGGAATGGTGTTGCCGCGCGGACGCTCCTTGTAGTCAGCAGGATTCCACTGCGGCGCCGACGGATCGAGTGCATCGGTCACGCCGCCAAGCGGGTTTTTAAGAAAATCGAAACCTTTGCTGATCTCGATAATGTCATCAAACAGATCGTGTTCCTGCGCCATGCGCGGCCCCTCCCTGAGCAGTGCAAATAAGCAAGAGATAATGATACGCTATCGGCCCACGCCTCGGGCAAATTACACGCGGAGCATCTTTGCGGCAAATAGTCCATGGCCTATCGCTGCCTCGATTGCACAAGATCAATCAAGCGCCAAGCTATGCCTCGCACATGAGCTGCACGAGCTTTTGTTTGGTCACCTTGGCCTGCTCGTTGGCCATATTACGCTCGTTTCTAAAGACCGCATTTGCAACACCCTGCAGGTCGGCATCGGAAATCGCACTGCACGGACCGTCCATCGACGCCGCCGTGGGACATACGCACAACGGCAACTCGGCATAAAACGCAACGGCCTTGGCGATATCGAGCATTTTGCCGCCGCCAATACCCACTACCATGTCGCAATACTCGGCCTGGGCTTCCTTAGCCATTTCGACAACGGCCCCTTCCGTACACGGACCGTCATAAATCTTAAAGAACGGCTCGCTTAGATCTTCGTCCAGAAATCCATCGACGATCTGCCTGCACAGCCGATCCTCGGTGCCCTGGTCAAACAAGACATAGGCAGCGCAGCCCAACCATGACAAATACCTGCCTTGACGCGACAGTTCGCCCGGCCCCTGAACATACCGGCCGGGACCGCCGTAAACCATAGGAAGCGCCATACGAGAATCCGCCCTTCATCAAACAACAATTGGTGCAAAGAAACCTTACCCCTTTGCACCATAGCAAAAAGGGGCAAAGCCATCTGTTGGCTTTGCCCCTTCCTTAGCTTGATTTACTCATCCATGAGATAGTAGTGGCCCAGCGCGTCGGCACCCAGGATGGCGTTTGCGACCATCTCGGGCGTCACCTCAAAGGGCATGTTGCACATGGTGTCATCGGGTGCGCAGGCGGCATCGGCAACAATCATGGCCTGCTCGCGCGTAAGCTCGGCAACGCCAAGTTCCTTCATCGTGACCGGCAGGCCAAGCTCAATGCAGAAGCCCAAGACTTCCTCGAGCTTCTCGGTCGGGGCATCCTCGAGTACCAGCTGGACGATAGTGCCGAAGGCGACCTTCTCGCCGTGATACATGCCGTGGCACTCGGGCAGCATCGTCAGACCATTGTGGATGGCATGAGCAGCGGCAAGGCCCGAGCTCTCAAAGCCAATGCCCGAAAGCAGCGTATTGGCCTCGATGATGTGCTCGACGGCAGGCGTGAGCGCGCCCTTCTCCAGCGCGACCTTGGCCTTGACGCCATCGGCCATAAGCGTCTCGTAGCAGAGCTTGGCGAGCGCCAGACCGGCCATTCCGCCCTTGCCGCCGGCGCAGGTGCCGCCGTCGGCATCGTGCGTCGCCTGAGCCTCGAAATAGGTTGCGAGCGCATCGCCCATACCGGAAACCGTCAGGCGCACCGGGCTCGCCGCGATAACCGTCGTATCCATAAGGACGATATTGGGGTTTGCCTTAAGGAAGAGGTATTTGTCGAACTGGCCGTCATCGGTATAGAGCACCGAAAGCGCCGAACACGGGGCATCGGTCGAAGCAATGGTGGGGCAAATGATAACCGGGGACTCCAGGTAATAGGCGACGGCCTTCGCGGTGTCGAGGATCTTGCCGCCACCGACGCCGACGATGATGTCGCAACCGTTGTCGCGAGCGAGCGCAACCAGGCGATCGACCTCGCCCTTGGAGCACTCACCGTTAAAGTCCTCAAACAGCAGCTCGGCCTTGGCCTCGGCAAAGCCGCCCTCGATCTTGGCACCGACGCGCTTCTTGCCCGAAGGCGTCACGATGACGAGGGCCTTAGCGCCGAGCGGCTCGACATAGGAGCCGAGCTTGGCGAGCTCGTCCGGACCCTGGATGTACTTGCTGGGGCTATTGAAAATTGCAGCCATAACTATCCCATTCTCTAAAAAAGAAAGGGGCTCCGTACGGATACGTGCGGAGCCCCTCGTTACGATAACAAGAGTCGATTAGAAATCGATGTCGGTGTCGTAGTAGCAGGCCTTGAGGATCTTCTCGAAGTCGGCAGCCTTGGTCTCACGCGGGTTCTCGGGCGTGCAGGCGTCCTGCTCGGCGTTCGCGGCGATCTCGGGCAGCTTGGCGAGGAACTCCTCCTCGGAAACCATCTGCGGGTTCTCGGCGTCGACCTTCACGCCACCATTCGCGTAATCCTTGATGGACTGCGGAATGTTGAGCTGGTCGTTGAGGTCGCGGATCTTCTGGACGAGCGCAGCGATGAGCTCCTCGTTGGTCTCGCCGGGAAGGTGCAGGATCTCCTTGGCCACGTAAGCGTAACGCTCGGCAGCACGGGGATCCTTGGAGTTCCACTGGATGACCTTGCCCAGGTACATGGCGTTAGCGGCACCGTGGATGATGTGGCCGTTCTCGAAGGCAGCACCGGTCTTGTGAGCCATGGAGTGAACGATGCCGAGCAGGCCCGAGGAGAAGGCGATACCGGCGATGCACTGAGCCTCGTGCATGTGCTGACGGGCCTCATGGTCGCCAGCATAGGACTTGGGCAGCCACTCGACGATCTCGCGGATGCCGTGCAGAGCGTTGGCGTCGGTGAACATAGAGGCGCAGGTGGAAACGTAAGCCTCCATGCAGTGGGTCAGAGCATCCATGCCGGTGTGAGCGCACAGCTTGGCGGGCATGGTGTAGGTGAGCTCGGGGTCGACGATGGCGACATCAGGGGTGATGTTGAAGTCGGCCAGCGGGTACTTGATGCCCTTGGCGTAGTCGGTAATGACGGAGAACGCGGTGACCTCGGTAGCGGTGCCGGAGGTAGAGGAGATGGCGCAGAAATGAGCCTTCTGACGCAGCTCGGGGAAGCTGAACGGCTGGATGATGTTATCGAAGGACTCCTCGGGATACTCGTAGAAGACCCACATGGCCTTAGCAGCATCGATGGGCGAACCGCCGCCGATGGCGATAATCCAGTCGGGCTCGAACTCGCGCATGGCCTCGGCGCCCTTCATGACCGTCTCGATGGACGGGTCGGACTCGACGCCCTCGAACAGCTTGACCTCGAAACCGCCTTCCTTAAGGTCGTTCTCGACGTCCTGCAGGAACCCGCCGCGGCGCATAGAGCTGCCGCCAGAAACGATGATGGCCTTCTTGCCCTTGAGGTTCTTCACCTCGTGGCGAGCGCCCTCACCAAAGTACAGATCGCGAGGATTGGTAAAACGTCCCATACTGTGCCTCCTAAACAAGCCCCTCTTAGACTTGCGTATATAACGGAGCACCCAATTGGCTCCGTTAGGACCGGTTTGCGCGTTGCCGGCGATGACAATGCGCGATGTCTAAACGTTTCAACGCTCAGACAAACACTATTTTACCGTTCTGGTTGGTCAGTTATTCACCTAAAGCCGCCAATGATGAAACGTTTTTTCTATCCCTGAAGACCCTTGTGCGGCATTCATACTCCCAAGCTGGGCAAACGTTTTATCAAGGTTGACTACATATCCCGGGCAGGACGGTGCCCCTCCAAAATATGCACCGTTCGCCGCCAAAAATCGACCGTTTGCGGCACCGTGATACCACTCGGCCGTCCATGGTGCCGACATTTGTGCGACATCCGACTTCGTGGTGCAAAGGTGCAAGTCCAAGTGCGGCACCCCCGGTGTGCCACATGCGGGTAAACTAGAACCTTATATAGAAACATCTGAACCCTAACCGCAGCAAAGGAGGCCCCATGGCATTCGATCCCATTCAAGAGGATTGCCATCGCCTCGTTCTTGAGGCCTTGCGCCGCGACAATATCCCGCTCACCGACGGTGCCGCCGTAGAGCGTCTGATGGAGCAATTCACCCGCAACCCCGCACCGCTCATCGTGCACGACCGCGACCGCGCCGGGCATCTGATTGCCAAGGTAGTCGAGGCCGTCGACTACCGCATTCCCTTTATCCCTGACGATGCCCAGGCAGAGCAGGAAGAGGCAGCTGCCGAGAACATGCTCCGCGAGGCGGCCGCACTCGATCCGCCCAACTGGGATGCCCAGCGCATGCTGACGGCAATCACCGCCGAATCCAACGAGGAATACGTACAGTACCTGGTGTCCAAGTGCGATGAGGTCGAGCACGACCTAGCGCTCAAAATCGCCTCGGCCCAGGACCCCTACGAGCGCGAGGCCGCAGGCGACCTTACGCGCCGCCCCTATCTGCGCTGGCTTGCCGCCTTGGCATCGCGTGCCCTCATTAGCGGCCGCTACCGCATGTCGCTCGAAGCCGCAAATCGCAGCTTGGACTTTGCGCCCAACGACCCCGCTGGTGTCCGCCACACCGCGATGCTCGCCATGGCAAAGCTCGAATACCCCGCCGAGGAGCTCAAGCGCTTTCGCTCCGCACACTCCGTGCCGTACCTCGCCAACACGCCGCTGTGCCGTCGTCCCAAGGACGCGGAGCGCGACTTGGACCCGTGGACGCTCATCGCGCTGATGAGCACGGCTTGGCGCGAACTGGACTACGAGGGCGCCGAGCACTATTTGCGCATCCTCGCACGCTCGTGCCCGCACGCGGCCGAGGCGCTCTACTTCCAAACCGAGTTTCCCGATGGCGTCTATGCCCGCGTCAACGTGGGTGTGGGCTCCACCGACGAGCTTGTCCTTGCGCTGTCCGAGGCGACGCCGGTACTGCAGGAGGGCCTGGGCGCCCCCGACAACGCCAGCTTTGCCGCCTGGGTCGCCACCAACGACATCGTGCGCTCCCAAATCGACGAGCGCATCCTGCGCGCAGCCGAGCAGGGGCTTCCATTTAAGGGAGGAGACCTCTAATGGATCCGAGCGTCTACATCCCCGCCTACCTGGAGCGCACCTATCTGGCGTCGCACCCCGAGCTCACCGATGCAGCACGCGAGCTTGTCCATAACGACATTAGCGCGAATCCTCAAAAGTATGCGCAGTCCGAGCATGCCCAAGCGCTGCTGTCCTATGCCGGTGTTCATCGCCACCTGCTCGACGAGCTCCATCGCATCGAGGACATGGGCAGCGACGAGGAGTTCGAGCAGACGCGCAATCGCCTGTTCGACGACATGCGCGATGAGCTGCTCAAGATCGTCCGCATCGATGCGTATGTCCTCGATGCCCAGCTGCTCGCCATCATTTTGGCGGACACGCCCGTCGACGCCTGCCTGGGCGACCTGATGAAGCTCGAGGCGACCACGGCCGATTACCTGCAGCAAAGCGTGTCCGGGTTCGACATGGAAGCCCCACACTACTGGGCCAATAATGTTTTGGCCGACGGTGTCACCGCAGCAGAACTTACCGTGAGCGAGCCGGCTCTTATCGGGTGGCTTCACACACTCGAGGCCATCTCGCAGCTGTGCATGGCGAGCGCTCGCTACCGTGCTGCCGCCAACTACGCCCGCCGTGTTCTTAAGGCGGAAGGCTACCCCACCCGAGCTGCCGGCACCGTGTTGCTCGCCCTCGCTCGTCTGGAAGACGAGGACGGCTTTTTTGCCCTGGCCCACCAGCTCGAGGAAGAGATCGGGGCTGACGCGCTCGAGAACTCTCCTTGGTATCTGCTCGCCCGCACGATTCTGCTGTTCAAAACAAACAAGATGCGTCCGGCGGTGCGTGCGCTGCGTGAGTTCGCTAACCGCTGCGAGGGCGGTGCGTTCTTCTTACTGAACCCCATGTACCAGACACCGTACCTTCCCTGCCGGCCCGAGCCACACGATCCCTGGGATCTTTCGCACCAGGCCGTTTGGGAAGCGGACGGTATTATCTCGGACACTCCCGACTTTGCCCCCTGGGCCAATGCCTGCGAAGACGTGTCGCAGCTTGCCCAGGAATTTGCGCGCCGCTACGGTTTTTAGTGACGCACTCGACCCGACCATGTCGTTTACGTTAGGAACGGTTTCATGAACCTCCGCTCATCTCTTGCCTGCACCTCGAGCGATATCGCTCGCTGGGGACTGCGCTCCGTCCTTAAGCGCCAGGGCGGCGTACTCCCCGGCCGCATCGCCATGAAGATCGATCCCGAGTTGCTGAGCGACCTCGCTGGCCTTGTCGACCGCAGCGTGGTGATTACGGGTACTAATGGCAAGACCACCACCTCCAACCTCATCGCCGACGCCGTTGCCGCCAGCGGCGCCACCGTGGTATGCAACCGCGCCGGCAACAACATGGAGCCGGGCGTGGTGGGTGCACTGCTCGAGGCGCGCAGCGGCCTCAAGCGAGCCGGCGGCGGCAAGCGCGTGGGCGTTTTTGAGTGCGACGAGCTTTACACCGTACGCGTTCTGCCCAAGCTCAAGCCGACGTACTTCGTGCTGCTCAACCTGTTCCGTGACCAGCTGGATCGCTATGGCGAGATCGACCATACCCAAGACGTCATCGCCCACGCGTTGGAACTCTCGCCGACAACGACGCTTATCTATAACGCCGACGATCCGCTGTGTGCCGCGATCGCCGCGCGCGTTCCCAACGCGAGTATTGCCTTTGGCATCGACGGCGCCACCAACACCGAGTCCGACCGTATTAGCGACTCGCGCTTTTGCTCACAGTGCAACGCCCCGTTGGAGTACGACTATGTGCAGTATGGTCAACTCGGCGCCTACCATTGCCCCTCGTGCGGTTGGGCACGCCCCGCACTGGTCCGCCGTGTGACGGGCGTGGAGCTTGGCTGCGACGGCTACGGCTTTGACCTGGTCTTTGGATCTGCGCCCGACGCGGCTGCCGCACACATCGCCACACGCTACAACGGCCTGTACATGGTCTACAACGTTGCCGCCGCCTTCTTTGCCGCACATGAGTTAGGCGTGGATACGGCGCACCTGCAGCCCACGCTCGATGCCTACGTCCCCGCCGGCGGACGCATGGGCCGCTGGGATATCGCCGGCCGCACCGTCGAGGCCAACCTGGCCAAGAATCCCGTAGGCTTCGATCGACAAATCCAGTCCATCAAGACGGCAGGCGGCAGACTCTGCGCTTTCTTCCTCAACGACAACGATGCCGACGGCCACGATGTATCGTGGATCTACGACGTCGACTTTGAGCGCATCGCCGACACACCGGGTCTTGTCGCCTTTGCCGGAGGCACGCGTGCGCACGACATGCAGGTACGCCTCAAGTACGCCGGCATCGATGCCGCGATTATCTCGGACGTCGCGCAGGCAATTGGCGCCGTGGCAGACGAGGCCGCCGACGACACCTTCTACGCCGTCGCCAACTACACGGCCTTCCCGCCGCTGGTCAAGGAGCTCGACGGGCTGAAAGGCTCCACCGCCGACGCTGTTGCCGGGCGCGCCGTAGCCCGTGCCGACGGCAGCGCTCTTCCTGCCGGCATCGCGCCAGTCGAGCTTTCGCGCCCGCTGCGCATCGTCTACCTGTACCCCGATGCCCTCAACCTCTACGGCGACGGCGGCAACGTTATCGCCCTCGAGCGCCGCTGCGCCTGGCGCGGCATCCCCGTTCGCGTGGACGAGGTCCGCATGGGCGAGTCGCTCGATCTCACCGACGCCGACATCGTCATGATGGGCGGCGGCTCCGATCGCGACCAGCTGGCCGTGGCGCACGAGCTGCTCGCTCAAAAAGACAAGGTCGCGTCCTATGTTGAAGATGGTGGCTCATTGCTTGCCATCTGCGGTAGCTACCAGCTGCTCGGTCGTTCATACTACATGGGCGAGAATCGCATCGAAGGTCTGGGTGTCATTTCCGCCGAAACCGTGCGCGGTTCTGACCGCCTGATCGGCAACGTCGCCGTCAAGACCGACCTGGCGCCCGAGCCCTTTGTGGGATTCGAGAACCACGGCGGCCGCACTCTGCTCGACGCAGATGCCACGCCGCTCGGAACGTCCGTCGTCACGGGCACCGGCAACAACGGCGACGATGGCTTTGAGGGCATCATCTACAAGGGCGTCATCGGCACGTACCTGCACGGACCAGCGCTACCCAAGAACCCTGAACTCGCCGACTGGCTCATCGCCCACGCCCTCGAGCACCGCGGCGATGCGCAGGCCACAGCCCTGCTGCCGCTCAAGCCCCTCGACGACACCTACGAGCACGCCGCCCACGACGCAGCCATGAAGCTCCTCCCCTAGCACCTCACAACCACAAAGGGGACAGGCACCTTTGTGGTGGGTTGATTTCCGATCTCAGCCGAACACATTGAGCGGATAGGCCGTTCCCGCAGTT
>UQVD01000084.1 GCA_900544385.1 uncultured Collinsella sp. | reverse complement strand
GATCTACACACTGCATATCGTCGGCAGCGTCAGATGTGTATAAGAGACAGCAGGCGCACCATGTCGGCGGAGATGCCACAGGCGATGAGCTCCTCATCGTTCATCTGGCGATGTGTGGCATTAGCGGGATGCAGGCAGCAAGTGCGGGCGTCGGCCACGTGCGTGGCGATCTGGGCGAGCTTGAGGCTCTTCATAAAGGTCTCGGCCGCCGCGCGACCACCGTTAAAGCCAAAGCTCACAACGCCGCAGGTACCGTTGGGCATGTATTTCTGAGCGATGTCGTAGTACTTATCGCCCTCCAGGCCCGGATAGCTCACGAAGCGTACCTTGGGATGACTCTGCAGGAACTTGGCAACGGCCAGGCCGTTCTCGCAATGACGCGGCATGCGCACATGCAGGCTCTCGAGCGAACTGTTCAAGAAGAAGGCCGCCTGAGGGTTCTGCATGGGGCCGAGGTCGCGCATGAGCTGAGCGGTTGCCTTGGTAATGAAGGCGCCCTCACGACCGAACTTCTCGGCATAGGTCACGCCGTGGTAGCTCTCGTCGGGCGTGGTGAGACCCGGGAACTTGTCCGCATGGGCCATCCAGTCAAACTGGCCGTGGTCGACGATCACGCCGCCCAGGTAGGCAGCATGTCCATCCATGTACTTGGTGGTGGAGTGCGTAACGATGTCGGCGCCCCACTCAAAGGGGCGGCACATCACGGGCGTCGGGAAGGTGTTATCGACCATCAGCGGCACGCCGTGGTCATGCGCGGCCTTGGCAAAGCGCTCAATATCGAGCACGGCAAGTGCGGGATTGGCGATCGTCTCGCCAAAGACGAGCTTGGTATTGGGCTCAAAGGCTGCCTCGAGCTCCTCGTCGGTGCAGTCGGGGGCAACGAACGTGCAGGTCAGACCCATGCGCTCCATAGTATGGGCGAGCAGGTTGTAGGTACCGCCATAGATGGCAGAGCTCGCGACCACGTGATCGCCGGCACCGGCCACGTTAAAGATCGCGAGGAAGTTCGCAGCCATGCCCGAGCTCGTGAGCATCGCAGCGGTGCCGCCCTCCATCTCGCAGATCTTGGCGGCAACCAGATCGCACGTGGGGTTCTGCAGACGGCTGTAGAAGTAACCAGACTCCTCCAGGTCAAACAGCTTGCCCATGTGCTCCGACGTGTCGTATTTCCACGTGGTGGACTGGTAAATGGGCACCTGGCGCGGCTCGGCATCTCCCGGGTGATAGCCGCCCTGAACACATGTAGTACCGATGGTCTGCTCGCTCATATCTAGCTCCCTTGCCTGGGTTACGTTTTATCCGGTTCACGATACCGCTACCCCGCACCCCTCACAACCCATCCCCAAGGTAGGTTATGAGACAAATTGATCAGGGGCATTTATTTCAAGCCTTGGACATTTGCTCGATAGATAAAAATGAGGCATACATGAAGCTCTCGATGATTACATGCACTGTCACGGGTACCATAGGCGGGTACACCGTGAACAAGGAGACAACGATGAAGCAAATCGATACGGCCCAGCTCGACATCAACGCCTGTCAGGCTCAGGCTGCCGAATACCACGCCCGTGGCTTTAACTGCGCCCAGGCCGTCGCCTGCACGCTCGCACCTGCCGTCGGGCTCAACCCCCAGACCGCCTTTACCCTCACCGAGGGATTTGGCGCCGGCATGGGCGGCATGACCGAAACCTGCGGCGCCATCTCGGGCGCCGTGGCCATCATGGGCTTTGTGATGAGCGACGGCATGGAAAACCCCAAGACCAAGGGCCAGACCTACAAGCTGTCGCGCGAAATCGCCAAGCGTTTTGGCGAGAAGAACACGTCGACCGTCTGCGGCACGCTCAAGGGCATCGGATCGGACAAGGGTCCGCTCCGCAGCTGCCCCGGCTGCATCGACGATGCCGTCGAGATCGCCTGCGATGTGCTAAAGCAGCTCGCCGAGTAAACGGCAGCAACATAAATCGACGGCCGGCGCGCTTGGAATCAATCCAAAAGCACGCCGACCGTCGCCGTTAGAACTCGGCAAATACGGGAGCGCCGACCTCGATCTCCTCGCGCCCCGCCATAAGCTCACGCATCTTAGCGCAAAACGCCTCCTGCTCCCCCGCCTTAAACACCAAGTGAAGTGTCACGGCATCCGCGTAATCGGTATCCGAAACCTTGGCACCCGAATTCTGCGCCAAACGAAGCACCTGCTCATACTGCGGATAGGCCACATGCACGTCAACCGGCACGACACTCGTCATCTCAACGATCTGCCCGGCCTCCCGAGCCGCGGCCACCGCCGCCTGCGTCGCCGCGGTATAGGCGCGTACCAAGCCACCAGGCCCCAACAGCGTGCCGCCAAAATAGCGCGTCACCACGCAGCAAACATTTTTGAGCTCAGCGCCGCGCAACACCTCGAGCGTCGGCATACCACTCGTGCGGCTCGGCTCACCGTCATCGCTCTGGCGCTCGCGTCCATCGACCAAAATCCACGCGGGAACATTGTGTCGAGCGTCGTAATGACGCTTGCGAACCATCTCGATAAAGGCATTCGCCTCATCCTCGGACTCAATATGGACCAGCTGGGCAATAAACCGGCTCTTGCGGTCCACAAATTCGCCCGAAACCTCAATATTCGATTGCAGAGTAAAATAGCTGTCCAACAAAGCCCCTCAACAACAAGCAAAGCAACAAACAGCCTCAATAATACGGCAAAGACAGCACCGTTGCCCTCTAACAAGAACGGAAACGCCAATGATACCGTCACCAACAGCGAGAACCCGTCAGCGCGAGCAAGGTGCCTTGAAAGACGAGGGCATTGACCTTATGGTCATGCCCGAAGGCTTGAAAGGCAGATTGCCGCGCTGACGGGTTCGCAGCGTCAACAAAGTGCCGAGTGGGCTTGTAAGCCGGGTTCTGTCGTGAACGGTCATTTATCTTGTCTGCACGTTACCATGCAGCTCCACGCACGCTACCCGAACGCGGACCGGGCCGGCCCATAGCGTTCCTATTCGCGCTTGCTCCGGATGGGGCTTGCCAAGCCGCCGTGTTGCCACGACGCTGGTGGTCTCTTACACCACCGTTTCAGCTTTTCCCTTTACGCCTTGCGGCGCAGGTGGGAGTCTTCTTTTCTGCGGCGCTTTCCGTCGGATCACTCCGCCCGGCCGTTAGCCGGCATCCCGCCCTCTGGAGCCCGGACTTTCCTCACGCGTACTGCAAGCAGCACATCGCGCGACCGTCTGGCCCACTCAGCAGTGCAAGAGTGTAACACACCGTTGCCGCAGGCAATGGCACAACGCAAACGCTCGACACGATAAACCAAGAACCGCCATGCGCTACAATGGTCCTGTCGATGGGCAACGTCGTCAGTCGAGACGCGACCGCGCTCCACACCCCTCCGTCTACTCGGTGTGTTCCCGCCTCCTCCCCGAGGCGGGATGTCGGCATTTTTCATGCACTGACAACCCAATAGCCTGTGGACAGCCCGGGCAGCATCGCACACCTCAGCAGCAAATGCAAAAAAGGGACCCGTCCATTGCGGACGGATCCCTTAAAACAAGTGATCGTCAAACCGATTTACTCGGCGTCGGTCTCCTCGTCCTTCTTCTCGGAAGGCAGCGGGGTAACCTCGATCTCGACGCCCAGAGTCTCAGCAGCGGACTTCATGGACAGGGAGATACGACGACGGTCGAGGTCGATCTCCATGACCTTGACCTGAACCTTGTCGCCCACGTGGGTGACCTGAGAAGGCTGATCGACGTGCTTGTTGGCCATCTCGGAGATGTGCACCAGGCCCTCGATGCCCTCACCCAGATCGACGAAAGCGCCGAACGGGACAAGCTTGGTCACAGTGCCCTCGACGATAGCGCCGACGGGGTACTTCTTGACCAGTGCGCGCCACGGATCCTCGGTGGTCTGCTTGAGACCCAGGGAGATGCGCTCGCGGTTGAGATCGACGTCGAGAACCTCGACCTCGACCTCCTGGCCGACCTTGACAACCTCGGAAGGATGGTTGACGTGGTTCCAGGAGAGCTCGGAAATGTGGATGAGGCCGTCGATACCACCGAGGTCGACGAAGGCGCCGAAGTCGACGATGGAGGAAACGGTGCCCTGGAGACGCATGCCAGACTTGAGCTTGGACAGGATCTCGGAGCGCTCGGCCTTACGGGACTCCTCGAGCACGACGCGACGGGAGAGGACGACGTTGTTGCGGTTGCGGTCCATCTCGATGACGCGGGCCTCGATGCGGGTGCCCATGTAGGAGGTGAGGTCCTTGACGCGACGGAGGTCGACGAGGGAAGCGGGCAGGAAGCCACGCAGGCCGATGTCGAGGATCAGGCCGCCCTTGACAACCTCGATAACCTCGCCCTCGACGTTCTCGCCGGAGTTGAACTTCTCCTCGATGCGGTTCCAAGCACGCTCGTACTCGGCACGCTTCTTGGACAGGACCAGACGACCGTCCTTGTCCTCCTTCTGGAGTACCAGAGCCTCGATGGGATCACCGAGTGCAACGATATCTGCAGGGTTAGCGTCCTTGCGGATGGACAGCTCGCGGACCGGGATAACGCCCTCGGACTTGAATCCGATGTCAACGAGCACCTCGTCATGCTCGATCTTAACGACAGTGCCGTTAACGAGATCGCCCTCATCAAAGTCGGTAATCGTACCGTCGATGAGGTTGTTCATCTCCTCCTCGTTGACATCGTCAAGAGAGAAAATGGACGAGTTCTGAATCTCACTCAAAGGTGGACCCCTTTCGAACTACGGGGCCCCGATTGCTAGGACCTACAGAAGGGTGCGACAAGCACACAACGTTTAGGAACACTCGGGAGCCGACAGATACTAATGTGACGCTTATGCAATCACGTTCGTATAGGTTACGGGGAAATGAGTTCGATTTCAAGCGTGAACTGCGATTTTTTACTCGTGTGGAGACTTTTTCGTAATCTTATGAACACACGTCTCCGCAACTTGACGATAACCAGCCAGGCATTCGGCTTTGGGGTAAAGTATCCGGAGCCAACGACTCTAGATCAAATTTACGAGAAAGGTGCCCGCGTGCTCAAAGCAGTCGTTTTCGATATGGACGAGACGCTTCTTAGCATCAACCTCAACGCGTTCATCCTTCGCTATTTTAAGGATGTCTCATCGATGCTCGCGGATATCGGGCACCGCAGCCGCGGTGGCACGATGGCGCGCCTCGGCACCATCCTGGTCGACCTCAACGCCAATCGCCGCAGCGGCACGGACAACCGCACCAATCTTGAGTTTTACCAAGAAGAGGTTGAGCGCCGATGCGGGATCTGCCTCTCCGATCCCCTCATCTACGAGGCGTTTACCTACTATGACCGCGAAGTTCTTCCTTACAAGAACGACGATGTCATTAACGCCCACGCCATGCCGGGCGCGCACGCCGCGCTCCAGGCCGTACAGGACGCTGGGCTGCGTTGCGCGCTCTTTACCAACCCCAGCTTTCCCCAGGGGGCCATCGAGTGCCGCATGGGCTGGGGCGACCTGGCCGATGCTCCCTTTGAGCTCGTCACGCACATGGGAAACACCACCCGCTGCAAGCCCGATGCCACCTACTATCTAGAGCAGCTTCAGGTGATGGGGCTCGAGCCGCACGAGGTCCTTATGGTGGGCAACGATCCCAAGCGCGACTTCCCGTCCCCCGATTGCGGCATCCAAACCGCCTTTGTGGGCCAAGGCAAGCCCAGCCGAGCCACCTGGCGCGGAACCATGGAAGACTTCGCCCGCGACTTTAACGCGGTAGTAGAAGCCTTCTATGAACACCAAGTAGCCGACGAACTGTCGTAGGCGCCAGAACATCTAGCGCAGTTGCGGTGAGATAGTTCCTGTTTGCCCCTCACCCGGGTAATTTTAGGAACTATCTCACCGCAACTTAATATCTAGCACACCTGGGTTTTACCAATCATGATGTTGAGGATCTCGACGTCGGTGTCCTTCATGCCCACGCGGCCCACGTAGCCCATGCTGGCGATTGTCTGCTCAACGGTATCCTGGATCAGGCCCTCGCCGGCGCGGAAGCCGCGACCTTGCATAGCCATATCGTGGCCCAGAATCGCCGCATCGACGGCAGCCGAGATCTTGGCGGCACAGCTCGCCTTGGCGCCGTCGCACACGATGCCGCCCACGTTACCGAGCGTATTCGAGACCGTCGCGCCAATCTGCTCGCGCGTGCCACCGCACAGCCAGGTAATCGCAGCGCCGGCGCCGCACGCGGCGCAAATAGCACCGCAAAACGCCGAGAGCGCACCAATATAGCTCTTGATATGCACGGCGATAAGATCGGACAGCATCACGGCGCGCACCAGGCGCTCGTGGTCGCAACGCAGGTACTCGGCATACTCCATGACGGGCAATGCGCAGGTAACGCCCTGATTGCCCGAGCCGCACACAATGGCGACCGGCAGCGCGCAGCCGTTCATGCGGGCGTCGGACCCGGCGGCCGCACGGGCACGGGCACGGCAGGCGACGTCATCGGCACGAGCACCCAGCAGCGTACGACCCACCTCGGCGCCCCAAGCGTGCGCAAGGCCCTCGGCACTGATTGCACCATTCAGCTCAATCTGACGCTCAACGGCAGCGCGGGCGTCCTCAATGTCACCGTCCTCGATAAAGTCGATGATGGACTCAATCGACATGGGCGTGTCGGCCTTATCCGCCGCACGCTCGGCCACCACGCGCTCGGCGCAGGCGGCACACTCCCCCGCCGACTTGCCGCATACCGGAATACCGTCGAGCGTATGGCACGTGACATTAGTGTGGTGGTCGGTAATCTCGACGACCGCGGTATGGCCCCCAGCCGTGGCAGTCACCTTGATGTAGAGGTTGGGCACACCCTCGACAAGCGACACATCGCAGTAGTCGGCGTCGGCGAGGAGCTCGGCCACGCGAGCACGGTCTTCATCGTTAACGCTCTCGAGCACCTCGAGCGCGCTCTTGGCGTCGCCGCCCACGGCACCCAGCACGGCCGCGGCCTCAATACCGTGCATACCGCCCGAGTTGGGCACGGTCACGCTCTTAACGTTCTTGATGATGTTGCCCGAGCAGGCAACGTCCATATGATCGGGTTCGCAACCGAGTGTCTGACTCGCCAGCGCCGCTGCATAGGCAACGGCAATGGGCTCGGTGCAGCCGAGTGCACAGACAAGCTCGCGGTTCAAAACATCGCAAAACGCGGCATCACGAAGGGAATCGGTAGGCATAGGTATCTCCTGCTTGCATAACGGGCTGGGCTCTCAAAAAAGTTAGCTCCTTTATTTGATAACAATGCATCAAAAACCGCAACCATGGTTCCGGCAGACGGCGCTCAAGCGCAAACTGACGACATTCATTCACGAGAAGCCAGTCTTGTTGCCTGCTAAAGCGTTTGACCAAAAAACGCTCGAGCGTTTACTCAAAAGTCGCGCTATCATGCAGTCGAACGCGGTAAACACCTTTAGCATTTGCGCCGCACAGACCAGAGAGGAACCATCCATGAAGATCGGTATCGGTAACGACCACGCCGCCGTCGAGCTCAAGAACATCATCTCCGAGCACCTGAAGGAGCGCGGCTGTGAGGTCGTGAACTTTGGAACCGACACCTCCGAGAGCTTCGATTACCCCATCGCCGGCTACAAGGTGGGTAAGGCCGTGGCCAACGGTGACGTCGACCTGGGTATCCTGATCTGCGGTACCGGCGTCGGCATCAGCCTGGCTGCCAACAAGGTGGAGGGCGTTCGCGCCGTCGTGTGCTCCGAGCCCTTCAGCGCCAAGCTCTCCCGCATGCACAACAATACCAACGTGCTCGCTTTTGGCGCCCGCGTCGTGGGCTCCGAGCTCGCCAAGATGATCGTCGACGAGTGGCTCGACGCCGAGTTTGAGGGTGGTCGTCACGAGCGTCGCGTTAACCTCCTCAACGAGATCGATCACACGCGCGCCCTTAAGATCGTCGACGAAGCCTAAACTATTCAGTGCCACAAGCTAACAGCAGGGGCCCGCTCGGAACACATGTCCGAGCGGGCCCCTGCATAGATTTTGGAATAAAAGGGCGCCGCGGATGGAGTTCCGCGGCGCCCAAGCCACACGCTAACAGCTTTAAGGAGTCAAAGCTGGTTTAGCCAAAGAAGCGCTTGATCTCAATCTCGGCGTTCTCCAGGCAGTCGGAGCCGTGGATCACGTTGGCGTTGACATCGACGGCAAAGTCGCCGCGGATGGTACCAGGAGCAGCCTCAAGCGGGTTGGTAGCGCCCATGAGGGTGCGCATCTTAGCAACAGCGGAGAGACCGGAAACGACCATCTTGACGACCGGACCGCTCGTCATAAAGTCACAGAGACCGCCAAAGAAGGGCTTGTCGGCCAGATGGGCGTAGTGCTCCTCGACGGTAGCGCGCTCGAGCGTGGTCATCTCCATGCGCTCGATGACAAGGCCGCTGCGCTCAATGCGAGCAACAACTGTCTCTTATACACATCTGACGCTGCCGACGATATGCAGTGTGTAGAT
>UQVD01000083.1 GCA_900544385.1 uncultured Collinsella sp. | reverse complement strand
CGGTCTCGTGGGCTCGGAGATGTGTATAAGAGACAGCGATAACGCATGGCGACCGCGTCGCGCAAGGGACGCGTCGCCACAGAGTCAAGGTTGCAAGCATACCGCAAGAGCTCGAGCGCGTCCAAATGGGCCCACTCGATCAGTTCTTCGTCGGCATCCAGGTCGACAAAACGCAGGGTCACGCCACCATGCTGGCGATAACCCAGGATCTCGCCTTCATGGCGCAGGCGCAGGTCCATCTGGGCGAGCGTAAAGCCGTCCAAAGTCTTTTCGAGCGACTGGAGACGGTCTTGCGCCGCCGATGCGCCGCCGTTGCCCTTGGAGTGCGTCATGACCAGACACGTGCCCGACACGCTGCCACGGCCCACGCGACCGCGCAGCTGGTGCAGGGCAGCCAAACCAAAGCGCTCGCCGTTCTCGATGACCATGACGGTGGCATTGGGCACGTCGACGCCTACCTCGACCACCGTGGTCGAGACGAGCACGTCGATCTCGCCACGCTTAAAGCCATCGATAACCTGGTCCTTCCCCCCCGCTGGCATACGGCCGTGAAGGCGCTCGATGGCAAGACCCGGCAACGCCAGACGCAGGCGATCGAGCTCGGTCACCGTATCGTGCAGCGGCACGGGGACGGTTACGCGGCCCTCATCGTCGCGGGCAATACCGGGCACGTCTTCCAGCTCATCGGCCGAGTCACTCGGCTCCACGAGTGGGCAAATCACGTAGGCCTGCTGACCCTTTTCATGCGCCTCGCGGATGGCTCCATAGGCGAGGTCACGGCTCGACTCGGTGAGCACACGCGTCGTAACGCCCGCCCCCGGAACGGGACGATGGCGGATGATGCTCGTGTCCAGGTCGCCATAGACCGAAAGCGCCAGTGTGCGCGGAATCGGCGTCGCCGTCATAACGAGCAGATCGGCACCGGGGCCCTTCGCGCGCAGGGCGTTGCGCTGGCCCACACCAAAACGGTGCTGCTCGTCGATAACCACGAGCGACAGATGCTTGAACGTAACGTCATCCGAAAGGACCGCGTGGGTGCCAAAGAGCACATGAAGCTCGCCCGATTCCAGCTGGGCATGGATCCGGTCGCGCTCTGAGGCCGGCGTGGCACCCGTCAGAAGCGCCCAGGACATGCCGGCCTGCGAGAGCAGAGGGCCGGTCTTATCGGCATATTGGCGCGCCAGAACGCCCGTGGGCGCCATAACGCAGGCCTGCGTACCGCTATCGGCAGCCACAGCCAGCGCGCAAGCGGCAACGGCGGTCTTACCGGTACCGACATCGCCCAGCAGCAGGCGGTTCATCACGCGCCCGCCATCGCACATGTCGTGCAGAATGTCTTGGAATGCGGCCTCCTGCTCGTCGCTCAGCGAAAACGGCAGGGCTTGCTTGAGCGCGGCCAGGTGCTCGCCCGCGGTGTGGGCATAGGGAACCACATCGACCAGACCGCCGTCGTTGCGCAGACGCAGCGCGAGCTGCAGGTACAGGCACTCCTCGTAGGCCAAACGGCGGCGCGCAATGTCGCGCTCGGCCATACTCGAGGGAAAGTGAATCGAACGAAGCGCACGGGCACTGCTCATGAGTTTGCGCTTTGCGCGCAGTGGTGCCGGGATGGGATCGAAGGGATTGCCGACGAGCTCAAGAGCACCGCTCACGATGCGACGCATCCATGCCTGGCTCACGCCGTCACTTACGTAGTGGACCGGCAAAATGGTACCCGCGGCACGACCGTCCTCAAGCTTTTCAAAATGCGGCGAGGCCATCTGCTTAAAGCCGTAGGCAAACTCGACCTTGCCCATCACGGCCAGGCGGTCGCCCTGCTTAAGCTGCTGGGCAATCCAGGGCTGGCGGAAAAAGGCGACCTGAAGCACACCCGTCTCGTCAACGAGTGAGACTTCGGTAACCTGCATGCGCGGACGCGGCTGCTTTTGGACGATACGGTCGACCGTGGCGACAATCGTGCAAACGGTGCCGATGGGCGCCATCTCGATGGACCACGAGCGAGTAAAGTCGAGGTATCGATGAGGGATATGGAGAAGGAGGTCCCCCACCGTCCGAATTCCCAGACGGCGAAGGGCCTCCTCACGTTTACCCGAAACATATTTGAGTCGCGCGATATCCTCGTCGAGCGCATTGCTCTGGGCAAAGCGCTCCGAGACGCGCGGCACGGAGCACAGCTCGGACATGGGCAGTTGCCTACTCGATCGAGAAGATCACGGGATAGAGCGGCTGCTCGCCACGATGGGCGTCGACCTCCAGATCGGGCTGAGCCTCCTCAATGGCGTCGACGATCTCCTGGAAGGCCTCATCGGACAGTTCCTCGCCGGCCAGAATCGTCAGCGCGTCGCCCTCCTCTTCCTCCTGCATACGGTTGATGCAATCGAGCGTGACCTGCTTCACGTCAGAGCCGACCACATCGATGGAGCCGGCAATGATGCCCATGACGTCACCGGAGTGAATCGGCGAGCCGTCGGAGGCACTGGAGTCGCGCACGGCGCGGGTGACCTCGCCATCGCGGACCTCGCTGATGGCGTCGACCATAGCGGCAACAGCATCCTCGAGCTCGGAATCGGGCAGGACCGCGAACAGCGCAGAGAAGGCCTGCGGGACGGTCTTGGTGGGAACGACTGCAACCTTTTTATCGGTGCAGGCAGAGGCTGCGGCCTCGGCAGCCATGCGGATGTTGCCGTTATTGGGCAGGATGATGACCGAGGTCGCGTTGACCTGGTCAACGGCGCCCAGCAGGTCTGCAGTCGAGGGGTTCATGGTCTGACCACCCGACACGATCACGTCGACGCCGAGGGACTTGAGGATGTCGGCCTCGCCGGAACCGGCGGCAACGGCGACAAAGCCCAGCGCCTTGGCGGGCTCGGAGGCCTTTTCCTGGTCCTCGTGAATCTTGGCGGTACGGTCGTGGGCCTCCATCTCCATGTTGTGGATAAAGACCTCATAGATCTGACCGAGCTGCAGCATGTGCTCGAGCACCAGGTTGGGGGTGTTGGAGTGCACATGGATCTTGTAGTCGGGATAGGCGCCCACGAGTAGCTCGCAGTCGCCCATGGAACCCAGGAACTTAAGGCACTCGTCCTCGTCAAACGGGGCGTCGGCCTTAAACAGGAACTCGTTGCAGTAGCGGAACTCCGAGCCCTCCCAATCGTCGTTGGCCTCGATCTCAACGCGACCAAGGGCCGCGTCGCGGGCAGAGCCAGCGGAATCAAACGTGGCGGAGAAATCCTCGACAACGGTGCTGCGGCCAAGCGCGGCGGCAACAAAGTTCTCAAGGAAAATAGCAAAGCCGAAGGCGCCGGAGTCAACCACGCCGTTCTCCTTGAGGACGGGCAGCAGGTCGGGCGTGCGAGCAACGGACTGATATGCCTCGACGACGATGGCGTCGAGCGCGTCCTCGGCCGAGAACTTCTTCTTCTCGCACTCGTCGGCCTTGGTCGAGACATCGCGCAGCACCGTGAGAATCGTGCCCTCGATGGGCTTGCGGACGGCCTGGAAGGCGACCTTGACGGCACGACGGAACGCAAAGGCGATGTTGGCGGACGTGATGGGCTCATCGGCAGAGACGAGACCCTCGGCCACGCCGCGCAGGATCTGCGAGGTGATGACACCGGAGTTGCCGCGGGCACCCATCAGGGAGCCGTGGGTGATGGCGGCGGCGATGGCTTCCATGTCGGCGTCGGCAGGAAGGGCGGAGAGCTCCTTGGTCACCGAAGCGAGCGTGAGCGACATGTTGGTACCGGTGTCGCCGTCGGGTACGGGGAAGACGTTGAGCTTGTTGATCTCCTCGGCCTTGTCGGAAACAGCAGCCGCAGCGATCGGAAAACAGGTGCGAATGGTCTTTGCAATCATGGGTATTTGAATCTCCGTTTTCGGATGCTAGTTCAGACGGCTCTTGAGCGCGTCGATATGGATGCCGATCTTAAGGCTGGCGGGATCGATCTGGGCGATCTCCTGCAGAGTGAAGGCAACGGAGCTCGAAAGATTGTGGCAGACGGACTTCATGTTGACGCCGTTCTCGAGCACGACGTGAAGATCGACCGTAAGGCCGTTCTCGTCGGCGGACACAAGCACGCCCTTACGGAGGCGCTGACCGGCAAGCAGGCGCACGCTCTCGGCGCCCTGGAGCTGCTCAGCCATACCGACAACGCCATAGCACGTCATCGCGGCATAACCGGCAATATCGGCAATAACGTCGTTCGAGACGCTCAGGCTGCCGTTAATGGTCTCAGACACAAGAATCTCCTTTTCTTGGTGCTCGCGGCACCATGTCGTGGGAGCAATCATTGCAATATTCTACAACGACCGCGCCATGTTGAGGTGGCGGGCCTCGGGATTACATCCTCGACACGAAATGTTGATATGGTAACGTTCGCGAACGGCGATCGCGGCATGAAAAAACCCGCCGCATAAGCGACGGGTTTTACAACCTGGCTCCCCGGGTAGGACTCGAACCTACAACAGCGCGGTTAACAGCCGCGTGCTCTACCATTGAGCTACCGAGGAATAGGTGCGTGCTCTCAAGCAACGAAGTTTATTATACGGACGAATCAGCTCAGGGCAAGAACTTTTTTAAGAAATTTTCCGACCTAGTCATTGGGAACGTTCTTAAACGACCAGTCATTCAAGAACGTCCCCAACAACTACATGAAAGCGCCCTCAAGCGGATGTGCTTGAGGGCGCTTCTTGCTTGCGAGGTTAAGACTCAATATAGTCCTTCAGCTTGCTGGAGCGGCTGGGATGGCGGAGCTTGGCCAGGGTCTTGGACTCGATCTGGCGGATACGCTCGCGCGTGACGCCAAACTCGCGGCCGACTTCCTCGAGCGTGCGGGGATGTCCGTCGACAAGGCCAAAGCGCAGCTCGATAACCTTGCGCTCACGATCGGCAAGCGAGTCGAGCACCTGGGTGAGCTGCTCCTGCAGCATGGAGAAGCTGGCGGCATCGGGCGGAACGATAGCCTGGGAGTCCTCGATGAAGTCTCCCAGCTGGGAATCCTCTTCCTCGCCGATCGGGGTCTCGAGCGACACGGGCTCCTGCGAGATCTTCTGGATCTCGCGGACGCGATCGGCACTCATGTCCATCTCGGCACCGATCTCCTCGGGGGTCGGGTCGCGACCCAGGTCCTGGAGAAGCTGGCGCTGCACGCGGACGAGTTTGTTGATGGTCTCGACCATATGCACGGGAATACGGATGGTACGGGCCTGGTCGGCAATCGCACGCGTGATGGCCTGACGGATCCACCACGTGGCGTACGTGGAGAACTTAAAGCCCTTCTGGTAGTCGAACTTCTCGACGGCGCGAATCAGACCGAGGTTGCCCTCCTGGATCAGGTCCAGGAACAGCATGCCGCGGCCGACATAGCGCTTGGCGATGGAGACGACCAGGCGCAGGTTGGCGCTGATGAGCGCCTGCTTGGCCTCGAGACCGACGTTCTCGATACGGGTCAGGCGACGCATCTCGGCGCGGGTAAGCTCGATTTCGCCCGCCTCGGCGGCCTCGAGCTTCTCGGTGGCGTCAAGGCCGGCCTCGATCTTCATGGCCAGATCGACCTCTTCGGAAGCGGTCAGCAGGTCGACCTTACCGATCTCCTTAAGGTACATACGAACCGGGTCGCCGGTCAACATCACCGTGGAGGCATCGATGCCACGCACGCGCGAACGCGAATGGGACGTGCGCACGGTGCGCTTCTTCTTGCTCTTGGAAGAACCCATCTCGGCGTCGGCCTGACGAGCCATCTTAAGCTCGTGATCGTCGAGCGAGCCGGAATCGTGCTCGTCGTCATCGAAATCGTCGGTATCGCTATCGTTATCGTCATCGTCGACGTCCATGGGGGCGTCGTCGTTTCCGCTCGCGGAGATAATCTGGATGCCGCTGTTGCGCAGCGCGGAATACACCGCGTTGAGCTGCTCGTCAGACACATCGATATCCTTCAGGGCGACCTGAATCTCGTCCTCGGTTACCGAAGTCCTGTTTGAGCCGTTGCCCATGAGCTTTGCAACGTAGGATTCCAGCCCAGTACCCGTGCTCTCACTCTTTTTTGGCACAGATTCTCCCTTCATAGTCCACAGGACTCATTACTTTAGCACACACATTGACGTCTATACCCAAAATTCAGACTGGATATAGGCGCAAATACGCTGGTTGACCACAACATCTAGGCTTGGTCGGCGCCCGCTGTCTCCAAACCGATCAAACGGAACGGGTCTGCCACGCCGCCGATCGACTTTTGGAGCTCGCGCTGGCGCTGAGAATCTTGCATCGCCTGCATCGTCAGCACACGGCGTGCCTCATCGTCGAGCGACCGGTCCTGGCGAAGCTTGGCCTGTGCGGCGCGCATGCGGCGCTTAATGGTGTAGAGCTCAAGGGTATCAAGCATAAACACGATGTTCGTCTCGGTGGGGTGCTTGCTCGTCGACGAAATGCGCCCGGCGCTGACAAGCGACGCTGCCTCGGGACACACCGCGCGCGCCGCATCCATGCACGCCGTGGGGTCGGTGCCCGGAGGCGTCGCGAGCACGGCCCACGCGATGGACTCGTGGCGCGGGTCCACCCACTCGATAGAGCAGATGCGGTCGGCATACGTGCGGAACAGGTCGGGGTGGCTCGTGAGCATCGTCAGCAGCTCACGCTCCCCCGCCAAAGACTTTCGCTCCAGGTCGGTCAACACGATCGGCATCGTCGGCGCCGCGGACGCGTCCGTTGCATCGGCAACCGGCGAAGTGCCATCCATGCCAACCGGCACATCGATCGGCGGCATATCGTCGACGACCTCGACCGGCGCGGCCCCGTAAGCCTCGAGCGGCACATAGTCGTACGGCTCTTTCTCGACCGGCGTGGACACCGGCGGCGTCGCCCCCGACGCCCAGGCGCCGCGAGACGTCCCTTGCGAACCGGACGCCCGACCGCCCGCGCTGCCTGCACGCTCGGCCTGCGCCCGCTGGCGCTCGTAATTCTGCTCGCGACGACGCT
Organism: uncultured Collinsella sp.; assembly: GCA_900544385.1. Lineage (GTDB taxonomy): Bacteria > Actinomycetota > Coriobacteriia > Coriobacteriales > Coriobacteriaceae > Collinsella. Next base: position 1,542 of record UQVD01000083.1, on the reverse strand, counting down.
CGGCGTCCTCACGCTTGGCAACATCGCGAAACACACGGCCTGAGCTCGAACGCACCGTCTCCAGATCCAAACCAAGCAGGTCGGCAATCTGGATAAAGTACGTGTCGATCATATAGCTATCGCGCAGCGGATAGATGAGCGTCAGCGCATCCTCGAGCGCCTTGGCGCGACCGCCCGGCGTGGTGATGTCGCTCGACTCCTGCAGCGAACGGTAGACAAAGTCCATGAGCGGCTCGGCCGCGTCGATGCGCGCCTGCAGCTCCTGGCCGCCGTGCGCCGTAATAAACTCCATAGGGTCGTTGCCGTCGGGCAGTACCACGCAGCGCAGGTCCATCGAATCCTGCTCGATAAACTGAATCGCGCGGCGGGCGGCCTTCTGGCCCGCGGCATCGCCATCGAACATATACACGATGCGCTTGGCAAAGCGGGTGAGCGTCTTTACATGATGCTCCGTGAGCGCGGTGCCCAGCGTGGCGACAACGTTTTTAATCCCCGCCTCCCAGCAGGCGATGCAATCGGTATAGCCCTCCACCACGATGGCGGTATCCTGCGCGACGATAAACTCCTTGGCCCAATTAAAACCGTAGAGGTTTCGCTTTTTATGAAACACGCTCGTCTCGGCGGTATTGAGGTACTTAGGCTGGCCGTCGCCCATAATGCGACCGCCAAAGGCAATGTTGTGACCCTGCTCGTCAAAGATGGGGAACATCACACGGTCGTAGAAGCGGTCGGCAAGCTGCCCGCGCCCGCGGCTCACGGCAACATTGGCGTCGATCATCTCCTGCGGGGTAAAACCCGCCTGGGACAGGTGCGACACCAGCGCGTTACGGCCTGGTGCAAAGCCCAGGCAGTAGCGGCGGCAGACGTCGCCACCCATGCCGCGGCTGGCAAAGTACTCGCGCGGACGACCGTCCTTACCGCGCATAAGCATGGTGTGGTAGAACTGGGCGGTCTCGGCGCACAGATCGTAGATGCGGGCACGCTTAGTACCGCGCTCGCGGCGATCTCCGGTGTCGTGCAGCTCAATACCTGCGCGATCGGCCAAATAACGGATTGACTCGGGAAAGCTCAGGTTCTCGCGCTTCATGATATAGGTGAAGACGTCGCCACCCTCGCCGCAGCCAAAGCAATGCCACACCTGCGTGGCGGGAATAATGTGGAAGGACGGCGTCTTTTCGCCATGGAAGGGGCAGCAGCCCCAAAACTCATGGCCGCGGGGCTTGAGCTCAACCGTTTCCTGCACGATGGCAACGAGGTCGGACGCAGCGCGTACCTGGTCTTTTTCCTCATCACTAATCACGGATGCTCACCCCCTGATCACCCAAATGATGACGGATATCGTCAATATTACCCTCGACGGTCGCGATAAGCTCGTCCAGCGAATCGAACACGCGCGACGGGCGCAGCCAGCGCGTAAACGCCAGCGACACCGAGGCGCCGTACAGGTCGCCCGCATACCCGATCAAGTTGGCCTCGAGATGCGCCGAGGCGGCATCGTCTGTCTCTTATACACATCTGACGCTGCCGACGATATGCAGTGTG
>UQVD01000082.1 GCA_900544385.1 uncultured Collinsella sp. | reverse complement strand
GCGAGCACATGACGTTGCCGTAGCGGGTGCAGCAGATGGTGGTGCGTCCTGCGCCGTTGCGGGCGTTGGCGTAGATGATGGACTCCATCATGGCCTTGGACTTGCCCATGGCGTTGATGGGGTAGGCGGCCTTGTCGGTGGACAGACACACGACGCGGTCGACGCCCTCGTCGATGGCTGCGTGCAGGACGTTGTCCGTGCCGATGACGTTGGTTCGCACGGCCTCCATGGGGAAGAACTCGCAGGAGGGCACCTGCTTGAGGGCGGCGGCGTGGAAGATGTAGTCGACCCCGTGCATGGCGTCGCGCACGCTCTGGGCGTTGCGGACGTCGCCGATGAAGAAGCGGACCTTGGAGGCGAGCTCGGGCGACCTCTCCTGCAGGCGGTGGCGCATGTCGTCCTGCTTCTTCTCGTCACGCGAGAAGATGCGGATCTCGGCCAGGTCGGTGTTCATGAAGTGCTTGAGCACGGTGTTGCCGAACGAGCCGGTGCCGCCCGTGATCATGAGAGTCTTGTCTTTAAAGGTGGTCGAATCGTTCATCTATTTGCCTTCCTTACGTTTGGCTTTTGTAAACTGGTAAAAGAGGAATTTCGTATTGGTTACGAGGTATCGTTTGAAAAGCCGTTTTGGCTCTTGAATTAGTCTGTATAGCCACTCGAGACTCAGGTTTTGCATCCATATCGGCGCCTCTGGCACCACGCCGGCGAGGACATTGAACGCTCCGCCAACACCGATCATCAACGGCTGTGGCCCTCCCTTGAGCTCGTGCATAAGAACTTCTTGACGGGGCGCGCCAAGAGCAATCCATGCGAAGTTAGCTCCTGAGTTGGCGATGCGATTAGAAAGCTCATACTTTTCGTTGTCGGACAAAGGACGGAAAACGGACGGTTCCATTCCCACAATTTTTAAACCGGGGAAATCCCTGTTGAGCGATTCTCTGAGGGCGTCAAGATTCTTCTGTTCATTTCCGTAGAAATAGTGACTCCACCCGTATTGACTGGAAATCTCAAAAATCTCGCGCATCAAGTCCGGACCGGTAACGCGGTCCATCGATTCAAATGACTTACGGCCTACAACTGATAAGGGCTTGCCGTCGGGAACGGACATGACTGATTCCGCCTGGCAATCCCAATAGGAGGGGTCATCATGAGCCAAAACAGACGTATGGGCATTTGAGACGCAAATGTACTCGCCATGGAGTTCATCGATATGTTCAGCTAGAAAATTGATGCAATCTGCCATGTTTGTTCCCGTGATCGGAACATCGATCACGGGAACGCGATTCAACTCAGAGTATTTCGAATAATCCTCGAGCATTAGCACGCACCCTTACCGGTGATGACCTCAATAACCGTGAGGATCACAATCTTGAGGTCGGTGAAGATGCCCCGGTTGGCGATGTACTCCAGGTCTCGGCGGACCATGCCGTCGAAGCCGGTGTCGTTGCGGTCCGTCACCTGCCACCAGCCGGTGATCCCGGGCTTCACGGCCAGGCGCTGCAGATCGAATTCTGTGTACTCCGCGACCTCGTTGGGCAGCGGCGGTCGCGGGCCCACGACGGACATCTGGCCCAGGAACACGTTAATAAACTGCGGGAACTCGTCAATGGAGTGCTTGCGGATGAACCTGCCGATCTTGGTGACGCGGGGGTCCTCCCTCATCTTGAACATGGCGCCGGCGATCTCGTTGTGCTCCTTGAGCTCGGAGAGGCGCTCGTCGGCGTCCCTGTACATTGAACGGAACTTCCACATGCGAAACGTGGACAGGCTGCCGTCAGGGCGGGTCTGTCCCACGCGGATCTGGCTGTAGAACGGGTTGCCCTCGCTCTCCAAGCGGATGGCCGCGGCGAGCACAAGGCTGGGTAAGGCAATGACGGCCAGCACGCAGCCACTGAACACGATGTCAAAGGCGCGCTTGACGGTGCGGTAGGCCAGGCGCGTGCGGTCCCAATCTTTAATTGATTGCATGGCCCTGTAGCGCCCGGCGCCGTTGTGCCGGTCCATTGCCTGGGCAACAAGCGAGGCCCCTACCGGCGCTCCTTCTGAATATTCAGTTTTGTCTGACACTATTTCCTTCAAACCTACGTCCCCGACCCGAGGATCCTCCCTGTCCCGTTAAAAAGTCCCCTGCAGCTAGGCGATCGCCTTTTAAGGTTTCGTATTGCGCGCTGCTCGGCCGAAAGCACGGCAAGGCCAACGCGCGTAGTTACGCGTCGGCCGCACAGGTCGAGCTCCAAATAAGCAGTGCTCTTGCGTCTGTTAATGGTTTTGATAAGGCCTTCGTGGCCCAGCAGCGGACCTGCCGTCACTACGACCCGGTCGCCGTCTTTTAAGGCCTCACTCATGGGCACAACGCGGTCTCCCCTATGCGTAAAGCTGCCAATAAGCTGGGCCTCTTCTTTTGCCAGCGGCACAAACTGACCATCCTGGGAAAGCACCCGGGCAAAGTCGTCCATGCGCAGCAGAGACTGTTGCACGGTGCGGGGTTCAGCCGTATCGCAGATAAGGTAACCGGGAAAAAGCGGCTTGGTCGTATTGACCCATTCGCCGTGTACTTTAATCTCGGTTTGATATTGGGGGTAAAAGAGCTCCTGCATGGCGCCAACCGGCACCACACGCTCAATGCGCTCGCGCATTACGTCTTCGCGACCGTTAATAACCTGAATCACATACCACACGAGCACCACCCCCTTGCTGTCTTACGTATGGCTCACGGGGTTTGGACATGGCTTCGCCAGGGCGCTTGTGCGCGAAGGCGCTCCATATTCAAACCCTGAGCCCAGTTAGACAAGCACGTGGCTCTGCCCCACCGTGAACGGTATGTATGAGTGCAGTGGCTAGAGACGCGGACGTGTATCGCAAAAAGACCGCGTCCCCAGCTGGCTGCGTGCGGCCCAGTCAAGCGGGAACAAAACTGAACCGCACGCAAACAGCTGAAGGACTGCTGCGCTCTATCATGAGATATCGATTCGAAAGAACAGCTTGCACATAGACAAGAGCAAAGTCATTCGATGCGATACGCATGACGACGCTATTGGAGCTCGTGGTTTTTCTGGCACCGCCGTTACGGCCGGATGCTGATCGACCCTGCGCTTAGCGGCTTGCTGGAGCCGAGAACACAGTTGAACCTATGTAACGTTAGTAATCATAGCACAGCAGGTGGCCCATACGTTTTGGTGCGTGTTGAGCAACATATTGTTTATTTGCCGTGGTTATGGGGGATATCGAGCCGTCTAGCATACATTGCCGCAGGTTTATGGGGGTGTGTGGGTTGGTGAGCACAGCCTGAGTTGTATTGCTGGCGGCGTGAATTGCTCAAACTATTAAGTTTGGCTAACAAACTTTGTACAAAACCGGGAAGGTAATTGCGCAACTTTTTGGGGTGTAGTTGTCGCAAATTTTGCGACAACTACTACTGACGGCGAACTTGAACAGGAAAGCAATTTGCATATTTTGCAAAAACGCAGTTCAGGCCACTTAATATCGTATGCAAATGAAAAAAGGCCACTCGATTGAGTGGCCTTGCATTCACGATGGTGGAGACGAGGGGGATCGAACCCCTGACCTCTTGACTGCCAGTCAAGCGCTCTCCCAGCTGAGCTACGCCCCCGTGACGAGGTAGTACTATAGGGGAAGATCTTCGGGGATGCAAGGACTTTTTTTGGGGTAGTTACCCTGCCTTACGGGTTTTCCTGGGACGGGGCTGAATTGACTGATTTTGACTTCGGCAAAATCAGTCAATTAACCCACCGTCCCGATAAAACCCTCACGCGGCGGCACCTTACTTGTAAAGATAGGCGATCGCCGTTCCTTGGTGGACTTGGATCTTGGCCGTTTTCCTTACGACATTAGAGATGCCTGTGTCGGCCAACAGGCCTAGGGAGCTGTGGTCTAGCTCCCACTCTAGGCCGTGTTCGCTTATCTCTGTGTGGGGGGCTATGGCGACGATGGAGAAGGTTTTGCCTTCGGCGCCCTCGATAGTCCAGGTCTCGTCCTGATGCAGGATTCTGGCCGTCACATCGTCTTCTTCGATCCAGACGGGGGCGTCCACATAACCTGCCAGTAGCCCTAACACAGACAGAGCCATGTCGGGACGACCGCCAGTGGCGCAGGTCGCAACCACCTCGGCACCCGGCCAGCGGCGGCGGATGGTGTCTAGCGCTAGTGCTAGATCGGTATAGTCCTTGTAGGGGTTGTGGCGTTCTACTTCAAAATCGACAGCGGCATCGACCAGAGCGCGTCCCTCATCGCTTACGGTGTCGGCATCGCCCACGTAGACGTCGCAGCTCAGGCCAGCGCCCAACAGGGCGTCCAGGCCGCGGTCTACGGCTACGATGTGGTCGCACTCCCCTGCCAGGTGGCACAGCAACTCGGGGCTCAACACCACAGGCGAGCCGCAAACCACTAATACTTTGCAAGCCACGGCTCTCGCCTAACCCTCAAACGAAAGCACGCGGGCCAGGTCCAGGTCCTCATAGCTGTCGATAAAGATGTCGCAATTGGCACGCACCTCATCGCGCTCCATACGGCCGTGCGGATCATAGATGCCCACGCGCTTAAAGCCTGCAGTACCAGAACTCTTAAGTCCAAAGACGGCGTCCTCAAATACCCAAGCGCGCTCGAACTTATGCCCGTCGCGCTCTTCCAGGCGACGCAGCGCCAGTTCGTACACATCGGGGAACCGCTTGGAGCGCCCCGCCTCGCCCGTCGTGGTAATAAACTCCATATAGCGATCAAGGCCAGCAGCCGCAATGGCGGACTGCACCAGTTCGGCCGGCGTGGACGTGGCCACGCACATGGCAATGCCCGCCGCCTTCGCCTGCTCCAGAAACGCCAGGAGTCCCTCGCGCGGCGGTACCTTGGAGTACCCATCAATCAAAATCTCACCCAGCTCGCGATACAGCTCCTCGCCATTCGCGCCAATGCCCCACGCGTCGTGGTAGGCCTGGCACTCGTCCTCCAGCGAAAGATGTTCAAATTGGGCAAAATCGTCGACCGTTACATCAATGCCGTGACGGTGCAACAACTCGGTCTGCGCATGGCCCCAGACGGGGGAGCTATTAACCAGTGTTCCGTCGCAATCGAAAATAAAAGCAACACTTGGAGCAGCGATGTGGTTCATAAACGAGCCTTTCGATGTCAAATGGTAAACAACCTGCTAAAAACGTTTTACCAAACGTCAGCCTAACAGTTTTGAAATCCTAATTGGTAAAACTGTCAAGAGTTTTACCACGGCAATTCTGCCAGTGGTATAAACATGGCGCTTACCGATTAAACGCCCCCGCAAATCCACTTTCGTCCATAAAACTAACGTACAGGTGTTATCGTAGTTTCTGCCGAAAGTTCCACCGAGCACGCGAGGTGGAACGAATCATAGAACTATCGCCGTCCCTTCGATTCGTGCAGCCTTGGACCTTTCGCATCTAGTCACCAAGGCAACACGCTGCCGCGTCATGATGGGATCAAACGTGAGCGATACAAAGCTAAAGCCAGCAACCAAAAAGCCTGCTACCCGCAAAGCCGCCCCGCATGCACCGGAGCTCACCAAGGACGATGTCTACCTGTTTGGCATCGGTACGTGGGAGCGCAGCTGGGAAAAGATGGGCGCTCACCCCGACACGCAGAACCGTACGCGTGGCTGGCGCTTTTGCGTTTGGGCGCCCGACGTAAAGAGCGTCCATGTCATTGGCGAATTTAACGACTGGGACGAGGAAGCCAACCCGCTGGTGCCCATGCATACGAGCGCTATTTGGGAAGGTTTTATTCCTGGCGCCGAGCAGGGCCAGCTCTATAAATACCTCATCGAGACCAACGAGGGCGAAAAGCTCTACAAGGCCGATCCGTACGCCTTTAAGGCCGAGTGCCCTCCGGGAACGGCGAGCGTGCTGTGGACCCTTGATGGCTACAAGTGGAACGACGCCACGTGGCTCAAGCGCCGCGCCGCCCACAACCACATGTCGCAGCCGCTCAACATCTACGAGGTGCATATTGGCTCGTGGAAGCGCCACGGCGACGCGCCACAGGGCGAGCCAGACGAGTACGGCAACTACCCCGGTCCCATGGATCCCTTCCCCGCGCAGCGCGGCGAGTTCTACACCTACGACGACCTGTCGGTTGAGCTCGTAGACTACGTGCGCGACATGGGCTATACGCATATCGAGGTCATGCCGCTCATGGAGCATCCCTTCGACGGCTCCTGGGGCTACCAGACGACCGGCTACTATGCCGCCACATCGCGCTACGGCAACCCGCAGCAGCTCATGCACTTTATCGATGCGTGCCACGAGGCGGGTATCGGCGTGATTATGGACTGGGTGCCCGGCGGTTTTTGCGCCGACTCCCACGGCCTTGCCACCTTTAACGGTCACATGCTGTTTGAGCACGAGATTCACCCCAACTGGGGCACGCACAAGTTTGACTTCGCCCGCGGCGAGGTCCGCTCCTTCCTGGTCTCCAACGTACTGTATTGGCTCGAGAACTTCCACGTGGATGGCATTCGCATGGACGGCGTGTCCAGCATGCTGTACCTCAACTTTGGCATCGATGATCCCGGCCAAAAGAAGTTCAACAAGTACGGTACCGAGGAGGACCTGGACGCCAGCGCGTTCATTCGCCAGGTCAACTGCGCCGTGGAGGCGCACTACCCCGACGTGATGATGATGGCCGAGGAGTCCACCGCGTGGCCGCTCGTGACCTATCCGCCGCAGGACGGCGGCCTAGGCTTCCACTACAAGTGGGACATGGGCTGGATGAACGACACCCTGCACTACATGCAGACCGATTTTCCGTGGCGTCCCGGCAACCACGGCCTGCTCACGTTCTCCATCATGTACGCCTTTACCGAGAACTTCATTTGCCCGCTCAGCCACGACGAGGTCGTGCACGGCAAGTGCTCGCTGATCGGCCGCATGCCGGGCGACTGGTGGCGCCAGTTTGCCGGCCTGCGCACGCTGGCCTTCTACCAGATGACGCACCCCGGTGCAAAGCTCAACTTTATGGGCAACGAGATCGGCCAGTTTATCGAGTGGCGCTACTACGAGTCCATCCAGTGGTTCCTGACCGAGGAGTACGAGACTCACCGTCATCATCAGGCGTTTATCAAGGCGCTCAACCATCTGTACACCGCCGAGCCCGCCCTATACGAGCGCGGCTACACCGACGACGGCTTTACCTGGATCGACGCGGACAACTCCAAGCAGTCCATCGTGAGCTTTGTGCGCCAGGGCGAGGACGTCGATAACGACCTGGTGATTCTGATCAACTTTGACCCGGCGAGCTACGAGAGCTTCCGCGTGGGCGTGCCGCGCGAGGGTGACTGGGAGGTCATCTTCGATTCCGACCGTCCCGAGTTTGGCGGCAGCGGATACGCCGGTGAGGAGCCCTACACCTGCTCGAGCGAGCCCTATCCCTGGAACGGGCAGATGGACTCCATCGAGATTAAGGTGCCCGGCCTTGCAGGCGTGGTGCTTAAGCGCCGCGGTCCCAGCAGCTATAAGCCGCCCGTGGTCGAGGAGCCCAAGAAGGCGACGCGCAAGCGCATGTCCTCGGTGAAGCCCAAGGCCGCAGCTGCTAAGAAGGCTCCGGCTAAGGCGAAGGCTGCCAAGCCCGCCGCCAAGGCTTCGGCCAAGTCCACCACGGCCAAGAAGGCTGCTTCCAAGGCCAAGGCAGCTGCCGTTAAGGATCCTGCCAAGAAAGCGTAACAAAGGTGTTACCACTGTAATTACCCGCCCCGCCGGGGCGTAGGATACAAGTCATAACCGTTCCGGGAGAAACATCCCCGGGGGAAGGAACGTATGAATAAGATCTTCGACAACAAGCAGGAGTTTACCGAGCTCTATCGCGATGCCGTCATGAGCATCAGCGGCAAGAGCGTCGAGGCCGCCAGCGACCTCGACCGCTTTAACGCCCTGGCCAAGCTCGTGGCCGAGAAGGCACGCACCGTTGCCACCAAGAGCGACGCCCGCGCCACCGCCGAGGGCAAGAAGCGCGTGTACTACTTCTCGATCGAGTTTTTGATCGGCCGCCTGCTCGACAACTACCTGCTCAACTTTGGCGTGCGCGACATGGTCGCCGAGGCGCTCGGCGACATGGGCTTCGACCTGTCCGTCATCGAGAACCAGGAGCCCGATCCGGCGCTGGGCAACGGTGGCCTGGGCCGTCTTGCAGCATGCTTCCTGGATTCCATGGCAGCCGAGGGCATTGCCGGCTACGGCAACGGCATGCGCTACCGCTACGGCCTGTTTAAGCAGGAGATCGTTAACGGCAGCCAGGTCGAGGCTACCGACGAGTGGCTCACCCACGGCTATCCCTGGGAGGTCCGCCGTCAGGATAAGGCCGTGACCATTAAGTTTGGTGGCCACGTCGAGGGCTTTGAGGAGAACGGCCGCACGTTCTACCGCACGGTGGACACGCAGGATATCCTGGCCGTCCCTTATGATATCCCCGTCGTGGGCTATGCCGGCGAGACCGTCAACAAGCTGCGCGTCTGGGCCGCTGAGCCGGTCGAGGAGCACTTCGATCTGGAGGCTTTCAACCGCGGCGACTACGCCCTGGCAGACGCCGAGCGCGCCGAGGCCGAGGCCATCAGCGCCATCCTCTACCCCAACGACGCCGGCGAGCACGGCCGTCTGCTGCGCCTGAAGCAGGAGTACCTGTTTGTCTCGGCCGGCATCTACAGCCTGCTCGACACCTTTGAGAAGGAGCACGGCGCGAACCTGTCTCTTATACACATCTGACGCTGCCGACGATATGCAGTGTGTAGAT
>UQVD01000081.1 GCA_900544385.1 uncultured Collinsella sp. | reverse complement strand
CACCAAGCCGTGACGACCGAGGCCGATGCCGCGCGCGACGAGTTGCAGACGGCAAAGACGGCCGCCGCGACGCGCCAGCGCGAACTGCGCGAGAAGATCGCCGCCGAGGACAAGGCACGCCGCGACCAAGAGCAGACCATCGCCAACGCCCAAGCAGATGCCGCGCATGCGCAGTCGATTATCGAACAGGCGACCGAGGTGCACGACCACCCGGAGATCACTGAGTCGCTTGCAGGATCCTTGGCCCGAGACAAAGCCGAACACGCCGAGACCGAGCGAGAAGTCGCCCAGCTCGAGACCACCGAGGACGCGGTGCGCGAGCGTACCCGCGACTCACGCATCAAATTCACCGGCGCCATCGTCTGCATCATCGCCGCAATCCTGGTGATCATCCTAGTCTGGCTGTTCGCAAGCAAGTAGTCGTTTAAGAACGTCCCCAACGACTACGGCAGGCCCCGCCGACCGATTGCAAGCGGTCGGCGGGGCCATTGTGGCTCTTGACAGCGGATTGGGTCATATGAGCGAAAGCCCGCCAGAGCGAGCAAGGTGACGTGAAAGAGGAGGGCATAGGCCTTTTGGCCATGCCCGACGATTGAACGTCAGATTGCCGCTCTGGCGGGCTTGCAGCGTCGAGTGGTTCCGGCGTTTGGTAAAACGCCGGAACACAAGAGCGCCCCCTCCCGCGCACGGAACGGGAGGGGGCTAAAGGTAGGAGTCTACCGGTGGGTTGACCCCACCGGACAGACGATGACCAGGTGATCCTTTACAGGATCGTCAAGGTTTCCGTGGGGTACCCGTTGGGTACTTAGATCAGCACGCAGGCGACGGTCAGGATGACGGCGCAGACGACGGAGAGAGCGACGATGAGCTTAAGGGCAAACTTGAGCCAGGTCGTCCACTCGATCTTGGCCAGGGCGAGACCGCCCATGATGGCGCCGGAGGTCGGGGTGAACAGGTTCACGACACCGATGGCGGCGGAGAAGATCATGACCATGACCTCAGGCGAGAAGCCGAGCTTAACAGCCAGCGGTCCCATGATGGGCATGGAGACGGTGGCCATACCGGAGGTCGAGGGGATCAGGAAGGACAGGCCGAAGTAGACCAGGAAGCTCATGGGAGCGAAGATCACGCCGGACAGGCCAGCCAGGGCATTGGCGGCAGCGTCGAGGACGAAGACATCGAGGCCGGTGTTAGCCATGAGGACGGAGATACCACGGGCGAGGGCGATGACGAGAACAACGGACATCATGTCGGCAGCGCCGGTGATGAAGGTGTTAACGATCTGCTTCTCGGACAGGCCACCGATGATACCGATCAGGACGGCCATGAGGAAGAACCAGGTGGAAGCCTCGTCGAAGTACCACTGGCCAATGGGCAGGCCGGTGATCAGGGCAGACCAGCCCTGGACGACGGCGTTACCGTCGGCGTCGTAGACAGCGCCAGCGTCGAAGAAGTTGGCGACGCCCTCGTTGAGGTCGGCCAGCGGAATGAAGCCGACGATCATGACGACGAAGGTGAAGGCGAAGGCGATCAGAACACCCTTCTGACGACCGGTGAGCTTGACCTCCTTGTGGACCTCGGAAGCAGCCTTGCCGTGAGCTTCTTCGGCGTCCTTGAGCTCCTGCATCGACAGGATGGTAGAACCCTTGTCAGCCTTGACCTTCTTGGCATAGTTCATCACGAAGACGATGGACATAGCGGTAGTGACAATCCACAGGACGGCACCGAGGCCGATGATGATGGACTGGTTGACCTCAATGCCAACGCCGGTCAGAGCGTCGACGGCAGCGCCGACGGCGAACGGGTTAACCGTGGAGCCCAGGCAGCCGCAGCCAGCGCCGAGCAGGACGGTAGCGGCGCCGACCATCGGGTCGAAGCCAGCGGCCATCATGGTAGCGGCGAGCAGGGCGTAGAAGGGAACGGTCTCCTCGCACATACCATAAGTGGTACCACCGAGGGAGAAGATGAGCATCAGCACGGGAATGAGCATGATCTCGTTGCCCTTAAGCTTCTGCACCAGGACGGCGATGCCGTTGTCCAGAGCGCCGGTCTCGGTCATCATGCCGAGGAAGCCGCCCAGAATCATAACGAAGAGGCAGACGGGCAGAGCGTCAGCGAAGCCCTTAATCGGGGCGGTGCAGAAATCGCTCAGACGGGCGGCAGTAACCGCGCCGCCGGACGTGCCGGAGACGATAACGGTAATCACTGCGACAATTGCCAGCAGAGCAAGAAGAATGGTGAACGATGAAGGCATACCGCGCTTTTTCTTAGCGGTCTCAGTCATGGTTCTCATCCCCCCTTCATAAATCATTTAACTTTCTCGTGCGAAGCGGATCTTCCGTGCCGTGCCCACCGCCCGACGCGAGATATTTACCAGACACAGCCGCTCGGGGTGTTCAACAATACACCCCGAGCGAGATGCTAGATGCTCTTACTTGAGCGTGGCGTACATGACAGCCTTGATGGTGTGCATGCGGTTCTCGGCCTCGTCGAAGACCTTGGAAGCGGGGCTCTCGAAGACCTCGTCGGTGACCTCCTGCTCGGTGATGCCGAACTGCTCGCACTTCTCGGCGCCAATGGTGGTGTTGGTGTCGTGGAAGCTGGGCAGGCAGTGCAGGAAGATGGCGCCCGGGTTGGCCATAGCCATGACTTCGGAGGTGACACGATACGGAGTGAGCTGAGCGATGCGCTCGGCCCAGACCTCGTCGGGCTCGCCCATGGAGACCCACACGTCGGTGTAGATAACGTCGGCACCGGTGACGCCGTCCTTGACGTCGGTGGTCAGTTTGATGGTGCAGCCGTTGGCCTCGGCGATGGGCTTGCAGGCCTCGATGACGTCGTCGGCGGGCATGCACTCCTCGGGGCCGCAGGCCACGAAGTTCATGCCGAGCTTGGAGCAGACAACCATGAGGGAGCGAGCAACGTTGTTCTTGCAGTCGCCCATGAAGACGAGGGTCTTGCCCTTGATGTCGTAGTTGAAGTTCTCCTGGACGGTCAGGATGTCGGCGAGCATCTGGGTGGGATGCCACTCAGTGGTCAGGCCGTTCCACACGGGCACGCCGGACTTAGCAGCGAGCTCCTCGACGTCGTCCTGGGCAAAGCCACGGAACTCGATGCCGTCATACATGCGGCCGAGAACGCGGGCGGTGTCCTCGATGGACTCCTTCTTGCCCATCTGCGACGAACCGGGATCGAGATAGGTCACGCCCATGCCCAGGTCCATGCCGCCGACCTCGAAGGCGCAGCGGGTACGAGTGGAGGTCTTCTGGAAGAGCAGAACGATGTTCTTGCCCTCGAGATAGCGGTGCGGAACGCCAGCGCGCTTCATATCCTTGAAGTTCTTGGAGAGCTTGAGCAGGTACTCGATCTCCTCGGTGGTGAGGTCGAGAAGCTTGAGGAAGCTACGGCCGGAGAGGTTAACACCCATGGTTCGATTCCTTTCGAAGAAATGAATTACGTAAGTATTAGTGTTGCCCGTTTAACGGGCGAAGCCGGTGCGGTTGTAGGGGGACCGCACCGGAAACGGAAAGACTTAGAGGTCCTCGCGCCAGAAGGGCATGCTCATGCAGCGCGGGCCGCCGCGGCCGCGGGAGAGCTCGGCGGAGGGCACGACGAGAAGGTCCAGGCCCTCCTTGTACAGCACGTCGTTGGTGACGGTGTTGCGGGCGTAGACGCAGATCTTGCCGGGCTCGACGCACAGGGTGTTGGAGCCGTCGTTCCACTGCTCGCGGGAGGCCGCGATCGGGTCGCCGCCGCCGCAGGGGATCAGCTTGACCTGGTCGACGCCGGTGGCGTCCTCCAGGACGTGCTCGAGGGTGTCCTCGATCAGGCGGATGTTCACGTCGCCCGGGTTCTTGCCGGCGGTCAGCTCGTAGACGCGCAGGGTGCCCATGATGGCGGGGTGGATCGTGAACTTATCGACGTCGATCTGGGTGAAGACCGTGTCGAGGTGCATGAAGGCGCGCGAGACCGGGATGTCGAAGGCCAGGATGCGCTCGACCTTGGAGTCGGAGTTCCAGAAGATGTTCTGGGCCATGACGTCGATCGCGGCGGCCTGGGTGCGCTGGGAGATGCCGACGGCGAGGGTCTTCTCGTTGATGTTCAGCACGTCGCCGCCCTCGGTGTGGAACTGGCAGTCGCGGCGGAAGTACAGCGAGACGTCCTTGTAGTCGGGGTGGTACTTGAAGACGTACTTGCCGTACAGGGTCTCGCGGTTGCGGGTGACCGAGTACATGCGGTTGAGGTTGACGCCCTCGCCGACGACCGCGAACGGGTCGCGGGTGAAGTAGAGGTTGGGCATCGGGTCGATGATCAGGTCGGACTCGGACTCGGAGTTGACCAGGGAGTCGAGGGTCGTGGACGCCGTGAGGGGCATGTCGATCTCGGACTTGGTCATGCCGGCCATGGTCTTCTTGACGAACTCGAGGTTGTCCTCGATGGAGTCCAGCTTCTCGCGGACGATCTGCGGCATGTGCTGGCCGCGGATGCCGGCCTCGGCGATGTACTGGTCGGTGAACTCGGCGCGGGCGCCGGGGACCTGGTCGAACACCTCGGCGACGAGGTTCTCGAGATAGAGGACCTCCACGCCCTGGTCCCTCAGGATCTGGGCGAAGGTGTCGTGCTCCTGCTGCGCGACCTCCAGGAACGGGACGTCGTCGAACAGGAGTCGCTCGAGCTCGTCGGGCGGCAGGTTGAGGAGCTCGTCGCCGGGACGGTGCAGGCAGACCTTCCTGAGCTTGCCGATCTCGGAAGGCACGTGCAGACCTTTCGTCATGGCCTCCTACCTTTCTTTCGGGCCTTTCGGCCGAATCTCTCAGCGCCCTTCCATAGCGGACGCTGCTTGCTGACAGCTCTAGTTATATCCAAATTCCACCCGCAATTCCACCTCGCCCCCGAACGGTCAACAAAGTGCGATGAACGGTATATCGCATGAGATTCCCCCATAATGTACTTCGGCGTTCTAAAGTAACTTTTCTAAGGTAAACGCTCTTTTTTCCTAAAAACTATTTGCAATTGCATCTCTAAACTTTTGATTCAGAATTGCATAGCTAAATCGGTTTTATGTATATAAATGATGTTTGTTTACGTTTCCGCCTGCATTCAATGATATTCAGCTATCCATCATTCTCATTCACACTTACGTACCAGTTGAGTGAGGATATAGACCGCTTGCAGACGAGCAGGGCGTCAGTCCTATGACTTGTCAGCGTAAGAAGTAGGTAAAGATACCGTTCGCACAATACGTCCGTGCCACAAGTCGACTAAATTGAGACAATAGTGAATAGGGTTAGGCTACCGTCCCCTGCGGGGACTGAACGGACAGATGCATATGCCGAGCAAAATCGAAAAAAAGCAAGCCGCCGCAAAGCTGCGCAAACCGCCGCGCGACTTCTCGTACACGCAGAACCGAGAGCTCAGCTGGCTACGCTTTGACAACCGTGTGCTTGACGAAGCCTTCGATGAGACCGTTCCGCTGTTCGAGCGTCTAAAGTTCGTGTCGATTTTCGAGTCTAACCTCGACGAGTTTCTCATGGTGCGCGTGGGCGGTCTGTCCGACCTTGCCGAGCTCAAAAAGCAACCTGTCGACAACAAGAGCAATATGACCGCCTCCGAACAGGTCGATGCTGTCATGGCAGAGCTGCCCGAGCTCCTCGACCGCTGGGAGTCCATTTTCAAAAGCATCGAGGGCAAGCTCGACACCCTGGGCGTTCACCGCGCCCGCATCGATTCGCTTACGCCCGAGGAGCGCACCTTTGTAACCCGCTATTTCCAGGCCTACGTATCGCCGGTCATCTCGCCGTTGGTCATCGACCCGCGCCACCCCTTCCCCAACCTGCGCAACGGCGCGCTCTACCTGGCGTGCGGCCTGGACGGCGTCACCGACGAGGAGAGCCTGCTGGGCCTGATCGAGATTCCCGCCTCGATGAACCGCGTGGTCGAGATCCCCTCGCCCACCGGCACCTACTCCTACATTCTGCTCGAGGACGTCATCCTCGCCTGCCTGGACAGCTGCTTTGGCTCCTATAAGCCGCTGGATCGCGCGCTGATCCGCGTCACCCGCAATGCCGATATCGACCCGGACGGCGAGGGCGTCGAGGAGGAAGAGGATTACCGCCAGCACATGAAGCGCATCCTCAAGAAACGCTTGCGCCTGCAGCCGGTGGTGCTCGCCGTATCGGGCTCGCTCGAAAAGCCAACGCTCAAGACTATCCGCAAGGCGCTCGAGCTCTCGCGTCGCTCGGTCTTTACCTGCGATATCCCGCTCAACCTGGGCTATGTCTTTGGCATTGAGGGCAAGATTCCCGAGCACCTGCGCAACGAGCTGCTCTTTACGCCGTTTAAGCCGCAGCCCAACCCCACCATCGATATGACCCGCTCCATACGCGAGCAGGTGCTTCAGCACGACAAGCTGCTCTTTTATCCCTATGAGGCCATGAACCCCTTCCTGGATCTGGTGCACGAGGCCGCCTACGACCCCGAGTGCATCTCGCTGCGTATCACGCTCTACCGCGTGGCCAAGCAGAGCCGCCTGTGCGAGTCGCTGATCGATGCCGCCGAGAACGGCAAAGAGGTCACGGTGCTCATGGAGCTCCGCGCCCGCTTCGACGAGCAGAACAACATCGAGTGGGCCGAGCGTCTGGAAGAGGCAGGCTGCACCGTCATCTACGGCTCCGAGGGCTTTAAGTGCCACTCCAAGATCTGCCAGCTCACCTATCGCGAGGGCATGGCGCTTACACGCCTGACGCTGTTGGGCACCGGCAACTTTAACGAGAAGACGGCCAAACTCTACAGCGACTTTATGCTCATGACCGCCCATCCCGGCATCGGCGAGGACGCCAACTTGTTCTTCCGCAACCTGTCGCTGGGCAACCTTCGCGGCGATTACCGCTTCCTGGGCGTGGCGCCCGTGGGCCTCAAGCCGCTCATCATGCGCGGCCTGGATCGCGAGATCCAGCGCGCCCTCGTTGGCGAGCCCGCCCGTGTGTTCTTTAAGCTCAACTCGCTCACCGACCGCGAGGTCATCGACAAGATCGCTGAGGCATCGTGCGCAGGAGTCCGCGTGGACATGATCATCCGCGGCATCTCGTGCCTCAAGCCGGGCGTTCCGGGCAAGACCGAGAATGTGCATGTCCGTTCTATCGTCGGACGCTTTTTGGAGCATGCGCGCGTTTACGCCTTTGGCGTGGACTCGGACATGATCTATCTGAGCTCGGCCGACATGATGACGCGCAACACCGAGCACCGCGTGGAGATCGCCTTCCCCGTGCTCGACCCCACCTGTCGCGCCCTGGTGCACGAGTACATGGGCATGCAGCTGCGCGACAACGTGAAGGCCCGCAGCCTCACGAGCGACGGTACCTGGGTCCCCGTGGAGCGTGCAGAGGGTGAGAAACCCTTCAACTCGCAGGAAGCCCTGCTGGAGCGTGCCTATCGCAACGCCGAGGCCGCCGCGCAGCAGCGTGCACAGGAGAAGGAACGTGTGGCCGAAGAAGCTATTCAGGCCGAGGTTGAGCGCGAGGCAGTTGTCGAGCCCACTGTCGAGCCGGAAGCAGTTGCCGCTCCCCCGGTGAAAGAGCCCGAGGCTGCCGCAGAGCCCGCCGTGGAGAAAGCGCCCGAGGTTCAGAAGGTCCAGGCGACCGTCATTGAGCCCGAGCCTGCACCTGCACCTCGGCCCGAGCCGCAGGTCACCAAGCCCGCACCCGAGACGAGCGCCCGTCGCGATAAGCCCGCCGGCAAGACCAAGGCCATCGAGCGCCATCGCCCCGGCCGCGTGCGCATGGGCTTGGGCCTGATCGGCCTGGGTCTTAAGACGCTCATTACCGGCAAGACGAAATAGTCGTTTGTTGAAGCAGTTTGTAGAAGCGCCCCGCATTTGAGGAATGCCCCAGATACGGGGCGCTTTTCCCTGCTACCATGGTTGCGGACAACACCGCGAATGACAGGCAGGGATATGAAGCTCACTATAGAATCGATGACCTACGGCGCCGACGGGCTGGCGCACGCCGACAACGGCAAGGCCGTCTTTGTGCAGGGCGCCGTGGCAGGCGACACCGTCGAGGCCGAGGTCGTGCAGGACGGTAAGTCGTTCATGCGCGCCCGCACCACCGAGATTCTGGAGCCGAGCCCCGATCGCATTCAGCCTCCCTGCCCCTTCGTGGGCATCTGCGGCGGCTGCTCGTGGGGCAATCTCTCACGCACGGCGCAGCTCGCCGCCAAGGAGCAAAACCTGCGCTCCACGCTCGAGCGCATCGGCAAGTTCGCTCCTGAGCGGGTCGATGAGTTGGTACAGCCCATCCGCCACACCAAGGACGACTGGGGCTACCGCAATAAAATCGAGCTCGAACCGACCGTCGTCAACGGTCGCGTGCGCCTTGGCATGCACGGTGTCGACCCCAGCAAAATCGTGACCGTCGATGCGTGCCCGCTGTTCGATAAACGCTTCCCGAAGGCGCTCAAATCGGTCGTCGGCGCGCTCAACTATCTAAGCGGCAGCCACGACCTGGGTCTGGAGCGCGTAGGCATTCGCGCTTCGCGCCGCACCAAGGCACTCGAGGTCGCACTCTGGACGCCCACAGGCTCTTTTCCGCGCTCGCAGGTCTCCCGCGTGCTGGCGGACGCCGCTCATCCCACGAGCATCGTGCGCGTGATGAGCAAGGGCGAAAAGAAAGCCCGCCGCGTCTCTAAGGTGGAGATGCTCGCCGGCGAGGGCTCGTGGACCGAGAACATCGCCGAAGGCCAGATGCGCTTATCTGCCCCGTCGTTTTTCCAGGTCAATACCAAGGGCGCCGAGATTTTGATTGAGCTCGTTATGGACGCCCTCGACCCGCAGGAAGACGAACTGGCCGTGGACTGTCTCTTATACACATCTGACGCTGCCGA
>UQVD01000080.1 GCA_900544385.1 uncultured Collinsella sp. | reverse complement strand
CACCGTGGGGACACATGTATGTCAATCCTGGTCTAACAGAGCCTTAAAAAATCATTTTAGATAACCGTCACGCGGCCTTGGTTGCCGACGATGGCCTTTGCCTCGGCCAGCAGCGGAATCGAGCGTGCGTTGACCTTGGCCGGTACCTCGGCACGCAGCACGCGCCCGTCCACCTGCTCGATAAAGATCTCCACGCGGTCGCCGCCCGGGTTGGCGGTAAGCACCGTGGCAAGACGCGCCATATTGCCCTGGCTAAAGCGGCTGTTGGGCACCATGACCTCAAACACCTTGGGCTTGTTGTTCTCCTCGTTGAGCTCCAGCGGCACGATCTCCTGCGCGATGATCTGGTCGCCGCGGTCCGAGCGCTCGAGCTTGCCCTTAATGCGCACAAACGCATCGGACAGCTGCACGCCGGTCTCGGGATCGACCTCGCCGTACAGGTACCCCTCAGCCTCTTTATAGGTCTTGGGGAACACGACGACCGTGGCCTCGCCTTCCATGTCCTCGAGCTGCACGATGCCCATGGGGTCACCGTTTTTGGTCACGCGCTTGGACACGCTCGAGACCATGCCGGCCCACCACAGCGCCTTGCCCTCGGGAATCTCCTGGTTGATAGTGCCGCCCGTGGGGTTTTGCACCTCGTAGCCGGTGTCGATCTGCGAGAACGAGAAGTCGCGCGCCTTGGCCAGCGCATACTCAAACGGGCGCAGCGGGTGGTCCGAGACATAGATGCCCAGAACCTCCTTCTCCTGGCTCAGCTTAAGGTGGCGGTCCCATTCCTGGCCGTCCGGATCGGGCACGCTCACCTCAAAGCCCGAGCCCTCAACGTCGCCAAACATGTCGAAGAACGACGTCTGGCCGCTCGCACGATCCTTCTGGCGCTTCACAGCGGCATCGATGATGTTCTCGGGGTTGTTCTTGTCCACAAAGTGCATCATCTGGCGACGCGGATACCCCGTGGAGTCAAAGGCGCCTGCCTTGATGAGCGATTCGATCACGCGGCGGTTTGCCTGGCTCGAGTCCACGCGCTCGACAAAGTCGTGCAGCGTCTTAAACGGGCCGCCCGCCTCGCGCTCGGCGATAATCGCCTGCGCCACGCCGGTGCCCACGCCGCGGATGCCAGCCAAACCAAAGCGCACGCCTTCCTTGGTAGCCGTGAACTCGGTACCGGACTCGTTGACATCTGGCGAAAGCACGGGGATGCCGTCGTGACGGCACGCCGAGACGTAATGCACGATCTTGTCGGTCTTGCCCGTATAGGACGTCAGAACGGCCGCCATGTACTCGTGCGGATAATGCGCCTTGAGCCACGCCGTCTGCATAACCAGGATGGCGTAGCCGGCGGAGTGCGACTTGTTAAAGGCGTAGGACGCGAACTCGAGAACATCGTCCCAAATCTTCTGGGCGACCTCGCGCGTGTAGTTGTTCTTGATGGCGCCGTTCATCCAGTGGTCGTAGGTGGTCTCGTCCGAGCCATCCTCCCAGTGGAGCACCGTCGACGTGAGCAGCTTGATCTTTTTCTTAGCCACGGGCTTACGGATACGCGAGTCCGATTCGCCCTTGGAGAAGCCGCACATCTCGACGGAGATGAGCATAACCTGCTCCTGGTAGACCATGGTGCCGTAGGTTTCGCCCAGGATGTCGTCCAGACGGTCATCGTAGGAGACGGCCGGCTCCTTGCCGTTCATACGGTTGATGTAGGACGAGACCATGCCGGCGCCCAGCGGGCCCGGGCGGTACAGGGCGATCAATGCCACGACGTGCTTGTACTCGGTGGGCTTCATGTTCTTGATCGTGGCCGTCATGCCGGCGGACTCGACCTGGAAGACGCCGGCGGTGTGGCCAGAGCCCATGAGCTTAAAGATCTCGGGATCGTCAAAGGGAATCTCTTCCTCTTTGATGTCGATGCCGAAGTTCTTTTTGATGTTTGCCTTGGCCTTGGAGATAACCGTGAGCGTGCGCAGGCCCAAGAAGTCCATCTTGAGCAGGCCCATGTCGGCAACGGTATGGCCCTCGTACTGGGTAATCTCGACGCCGCCCTTGGTATCGAGCTTGGTGGGCACATGCTCGTTGACGGGGTCGCGACAGATCAGAACGGCGCACGCGTGCACGCCCTCGCCACGGGTGAGGCCCTCAATCGAGAGCGCCGTGTCGATGATGCGGCGGGCGTCGTCATCCTTTTTATAGGCCTCGGCAAAGTCGGGGTTAAACAGATCCTCTTTGCCGGGTTGCTTTTCGAGCACCTGCTTGAGCTTGACTTTGGGGTCGCTCGAAACCATCTTGGACAGGCGCTGACCCATGTAGACCGGGTAGTCCAGGACGCGCGCGGCGTCGTTGATGGCCTGCTTGGCCTTAATGGTCGAGTAGGTGATGACGTGGGTGACCTTCTCGGGGCCGTAGAGCTGGCGAACGTGCTCCACGACCTCGAGGCGCCGCTCATCGTCGAAGTCCATATCGATATCGGGCATCTCGGTACGCTGCGGGGACAGGAACCTCTCGAACATCAGGCCGTTCTCGAGCGGGTCGAACGCGGTGATGTTCATGGCGTAGGCGACGATAGCGCCGGCGGCCGAGCCACGGCCGGGGCCGACGCCGATGCCGTTGTCCTTGGCCCATTGCACGTACTCGGCAACGATCAAAAAGTAGGCGGCAAAGCCCTTGTCGCAGATGACCTTGTATTCGTACTCAAAGCGTTCTTTGATGTTGACGCCACCGATCTCGCGCGTGGCCCAGTCGTCGCCGTAATGCTGGCGCAGGCCCTTCTCGCACTCGCGGCGGAACTGGCTCTCGTGCGTCTCGCCGGGATCGAGCAACGGGAAGCGCGGCAGGATGATGGAGTCCCAGTCCAGTTCCACGTAGCACTTGTCGGCAATCTCGAGCGTGTTGTCACAGGCCTCGGGGCAATACGGAAACATCGCCCGCATCTCCTCCTCGGTCTTCATATAAAACTCCGAGCCGGTCATGCGCATGCGGTTGGGGTCGTCGACCTTGGCGTTCATGCCGATGCACATGATGACGTCCTGCACGGGCGCGTCCTCGCGGCGCAGGTAGTGAAAGTCGTTGGTAGCGATGACCTTGACGCCCACCTGTTTGGCGATATCGATGAGCGTGCGGTCCATCTGCTCGTCAGTCAGGCCGTTGTCGGTGGTAATGCCGTGTTCCTGGATCTCGATGTAAAAGTCGCCGGGGTCGAAGGTGTCGCGGAAGGTCTCGGCCCACTTGATGGCGCCTTCCATGTCACCGCGGTCGATGTACTTGGGGATGATGCCCGCGATGCAGGCGCTCGTGCAGATCATGCCCTTGGCATGGCGGCGCAGGTTGTCGAGCGTTACACGCGGCTTGTAGTAAAAGCCCTGCACGGCGGCCTCGGAAACCGTCTGCATCAGGTTGACGTAGCCCTCCTGGTCCTTGGCCAGAAGGATCATGTGGTAGAGCTCGGGCTTGTGGTCGCGGGCGAGCGTCTCGTCCGGCGTAAAGTAGACCTCGCAGCCAAAGATGGGCTTAATGACCAGGGGCGGCTTGAGCTCGTCGATGTTGCCCTTCTCATCCCACATGGCCATGTCCTTCACATACTGGGCATGCTCGCGCGGGCTTTCCTCGGGATCGGGCTCCACCAGCTCGTCGCGGCGGTCTTTTTCCAAGAAGGCCTTGTCGTGGCTCCAGGTTTTGTACTCGGGCGTGTTGTGGTTGACGGCGTCGCAGGCCAGCGCCAGGTCGGGCACGCCATACATGTAGCCGTGGTCGGTAATGGCCACGGCGGGCATGCCCAGCTCTACGGCGCGGTTGACCATATCCTGGATACGGGTTGCGCCGTCGAGCATGGAAAAGACAGTGTGATTGTGCAGATGGACGAATGCCATGTGATGAGCTCCGATGCGGGTTCGTGTTCTGACTGAACGATTTTACCCCACGGCACGGACAGCACCCGAACCTAGCCAAACCAACACGGCTCCTCTTGAGTTGCGGTGAAATAGTTCCTGTTTAGCGGTCTATGGAGCCTAAACAGGAACTATTCCACCGCAAGTTATTGGGGAATGGAGTGCGGGCAGCCCCGGTCGGGCTAAAGATTGTAGATGACTACTTGGGGCTCGGCGGGTTCGACGAAGATGGTTGGATCCGGCTGCTCCACGCGGACGAACTTGACGGTCACGGCCTCAAAGCCCGCTTTGTGCAGAACATCAGCGTAGACGCGCGCCTGCAGGGCGTGCTTCTCTTGCAGCTGGTCCGGCGTCTCGTCCGGCGTGCCACCCGTCTTGTAGTCGATGACCAGTGCGCGCGACGGATCCGCCGGGTCGGTGGCCAGTGCATCGATGGCGCCCTCGGCATAGGCGCCGTAGCGGGCGATATCCTCGTCCTCGCAGCCCAGCGAGAAGAACGGCACCTCGGCACGGATGCACGGCCACGCGAGCAGCTCGGCACGAACCGACGACTTGAGCCAGCGATCCAGAGCGACATCGAAGCGCTCGCGCTGTTCCGGCGTCAGGCGCCACAGGCGAGCCAGGGCGTCGGCACGCTCAGCGGGCAGCGCATCGGCACCCATCTCGATGAGCCACTGGCAGGCAGCGTGGAAGGCCGAACCCAACGCCATGGGATTGCCGGCGGGCTCGACAGCAGCCACGTCCGCATCCGTCATCTCCGAGCCATCCGACTCCGCATCATCGCCAGCCTCGTCCATGGGCACGCGCGTCTCGGCGGCACGGTCCTCGGACTCGGCATGCAGCGCCGCGGCAATTGACGAGTAGCTATACGAGTCACGCACCGGGAACGGACAGATGCCCATGCGCACGCCCACTGCCTGGGGATACACGAGCTCAAACGAATCGGCCTTGGGGTCGGCAGGACCGGGGACGATTGTACTGGCCGAATCGTCGGTAGCATCTGTTTCGACATCGCCGCGTACAAGCCTGCCCTCGGCATCCAGCGAAGCGTTAGCCTCAAACGCCTGCTCACCAAACGTAAAGTCCGCCAGCGAAATGAGCTCGTAGTCGCCCGGCTGGGAGTTGTCGAACACCAGACGGTCGGCATCGAGCTGCGGCACGCCCAGAGCGTCGGTCGGCAGGATGCGGCGCAGCACGTCGTAGGTCAGATCGGTCTCGACGTCGAAGGTCGGCGCCGTCACCTTGCCGCGGCTCACGCCGGCATCCATCGCCAAGATCACTAGCTCGCCCGCACGCGTCATGGCAACGTAGAGCAAGCGGGCCCGCTCCTCGAGCGAAAGCTGTAGGTCGTCGTTACGTAGGCGGGCAAATGCCTCGGCGGGAGAGCCCGTCGCGCATACGTCCTCCATGAGCTCCGGCGGCAGCCACAGCGACGTACCCTTGCCCTTAAACGCATGCTCAAACTGCTTTTTGACGTCGTCGCCCTTCACAAAGGTACCGTCGGCGAGCTTAACGCCGTCGAAGCGTACCGGCAGTGCCACGACCTGCGCTCCGCCCTCGACGCGACCCATCTGTGCCGCACCGGACGATTTGCGCACGCCAAAACACTCGGCAACCGCCACGACAGGATACTCCAGACCCTTGGACGCATGCACGGTCATGATGCGTACCGCGCCGTCACCCTCCTCGTTGAGGGCACCCGGGGCTTCCTTGCCCGCCAAGAAACGGTCGAAGGCGAGCGCGATGGAGCGCGGAGAATTGCCGAGCTCGGCCTCTGCCTCGGCCACGGCATCGAGCGCCTTGAGCACGTTGGCGGCAATGGCCTTCCCCTCGGGGCCGCGCTGCGCCAGACGCACGAACCAGCCGGAGGCATTGACCACGTCGCGCGCGACGGCGGCGAACGAATCACGCCCCACGCGACGAAGCGCGTAGCGCAGCACCTCGCGGGCGCGCGTCACGAGCGGCAGGTTCTGTAAACCCGGCACATCGGAATCGCTCATGATGCCCGCATCGATGTTGCGGCGCGCCGTCTCGCCCGTCTGCTCGTCGAGCTTGGTCGCCAGCGCCAGGAACTCCTGGGCGCCGAGTGCAAACATCGGCGAGGCCAGCAGTGGCATAAGACCCTGCGCCGTATCGACCGGATTGGCGAGCGCACAGACCAGGGCACGCACCGTCTGCACCTCGGCTGCCTGGGCAAAGACCGAGCCGCCTGCGATCACGCAGTCGAGCCCTTGGTCGCGGAAGGCCTGCGCATAGACATCGGCGTTGGTCATGCGACCCAGCAGCAGCACCATGCCGCCCTGGGGCTGGCCAGCATCGGCAAGCGCATGGAATCGCTCGGCGATCGCACGGGCCTTGGCCTGCGTGCGCTCCTGCGTGCTGCCACCGGCAACGAACAGCGCCTGGCGGCGCGAAGCCTTTGCCCTGAGCTTGTCCTTGCGTTTGTCGCTCGGCTCAAGATCCAAGAACCCCTGCATCAAACCACCGGTGTCGCCGTCAAAGACGCGCGCCACATAGCGCAGCACCTCGTCGTGGCTGCGGAAGTTGCGCACGAGTTTGACGAGCTCGCCGGCGGGGGCATCGGACGTGGCGACCGTCTCGGACGCCGTCGTCGAACCCACCCTGCGCTCCTGGCGACGGAATACCTCGACCTCGGCGCCACGGAAGCGGTAGATCGACTGCTGCGCATCGCCCACGGTGCACAGCGCGCGCTCCCCCGCGCCCGTCAGATAGCGAATCAAATCGACCTGCATCTGATCGGTATCCTGGAACTCATCGATCATGACCATTTTAAAGCGGCCCTCATAGGCAGCTCGAATAGCCGGGTAGTCGCGCAGCGCCTCGTATGCCATGCGCAACAGATCGTTATTGTCGAGCGCGGACTGGCCGGCCTTGAGCGCACGGTACTCCGCCTCTACGGCACGGGCAAGCCCCACCAGCGCATCGAGCGCCGGACCGCCGCAGGCAAGCACGATATTGATAAACGCATCGGCTGCCTCGGCCTTGAGTAGCTCCACCTGCTCCTTAGGAAACGCCTTGCTCGCGCGTGGCATGCTGCACGACATCATGAGTCGCGCCGCATCCTCCATGGTTTTGCCGCTCGCCTCAAACGCGTCGATGGCGTCGAGTGCCACCTGCGCTTTCTCGGTCGTGGCCTTGCTTGTGCCCAGCGCCGCACGATAGGCATCGGCAAGCGCCGAGGTGTCGGCTTGGCCACGCGCCACGCGCACATCGTCCATGCCGCCCGGAAGCTGGCTCGATAGCTCCAGCAGGTCGCGCACCAGGCCTTTGATGGTGGTACCGACGCCAAACGGCCCGCCCTCGCCCGCCATGGGATACCAAGCGTAGAGGGCCTTAAGCGAAGCGGCGAGCTCGAGCGCGGCATCGGGCGCCGTCGCGCGCCCCAGCACATGCTCAACAGCCTGATCCATAAGCTCGTCGGTATCGGTGAGCACCGTGAACTCGGGATCGATGCCCAGCTCCAGCGCGTGCGCGCGCAGGATGCGCGAGCACATGCCGTGGATGGTCGAAATCCACGCGTCGTCGACGGTCAGTGCCTCCTCGTCCATACCCTCTTCGATAAGCGCACGGCGCACACGGTCGCGAATCTCGGCCGCGGCGTCTTTGGTAAAGGTAATGGCGAGCACCTGGTCCAGATGTTCGACAAACGGACCGGATTCGGGCGAGAGCGCATAGACGATGCGGCGCGTGAGGGTAAAGGTCTTGCCCGAACCGGCGCCCGCCGAGACAAACAGCGGGCGGTCGAGCGTTTTGACGACTTGCAGCTGTTGGGGCATCAAAGTCGAAAGATCCATGGTCTACACGTCCCTCCTTACAAACGTTCCTTCGTGGTTATACGAACAGCGCGCATGCGCGGCCTGCGCCGACGTCGGATCGACAGCGGCGACGTCGCCCGCCTCGAGCTCGCGCAGGCGCTCGGCAATGCCGGTCTCCACGCGGTCGAGCAGCGCATCGAAGTCCATGTTGCCGCCCTCGCCGGGAAAGCCCTTCTTAAGGCCCGGGATACGACCGTCGCCGCGCTCTTCCTCAAGCAACTCGGCGCTCGCCGCACCGCGCAGCGCGGGCTTGCCGCCCTTGGTCGAAAAATAGAGCGCAGCACGGGTATCTAGGCCCAGCGCCCGACGCATGGCCTGCGCGTAGATGAGTGTCTGGGTATGGGGCGGCAGCCAGCGCGGGTCGTCGATGGGGGCCTCGCCCGACTCCTCGTCGCGCACCGTGGGGTCGGCGAGCTTAAACTCCTCGACACCCGAACGATGCTTGTAGTCGATTACCACGGCGCGATTCTCGACATCCACGTCAACGCGGTCGATGCGCCCACCGAGCGGCCAACCGGCATACTCGACCTGGAGCTCGTTGAACGCAAACTCCAGATAGCGCGGCGCGAAGGGCGCGAGCGCCTCGGACTCGTAGGCGAGCACGCCCTCCAGTTGCGGCAAGATCTCGGCCACCTGGCGCTCCTCCACTGGAGAGAGCGGCACCAGCGGGCCCTCGGTACCGCGCTTGCCCGCATGCTCGGCCAAGGTCTCGTCAAAGACCTCGCACAGCAGCTTCTGCACGCGCGGCAAGTTCTCGGGCGTCACGCGCTCCATGCCCTCTTGGGGCAGACGGGCATGCAGGTGTTCCAGCACATCGTGGACGAAGTTGCCCTTCTCCATGTTGCCAAAATCCGCGTCGATAGACTGGGGCTTGACGCGATACGAGACAAACCAGCACAGCGGGCAGGTGGAATAGGCCTCGATCTGCGAGGCGGACGTCAGGCGCGGCACAAGCGGCGCGTCCTCGCCCTCGCCGTCACGACGGCGCAGGACCAAATACGGCACGGCCTCGGCACTCAAATGCTGAGGGGCTTCACAGGTCACGCGCTCGCGCTTGAGACCTTCGCCTGCCGCGGGATCGAAGTCCCTTACGATATCGCCCTCACCCACGCACTTCGCCTTGTCGGCGCCAGTGGCCTTAGCGTCGTCAGCTGCCTTGTCGGCGTCTGCGGCCTTAGCAGCGTCAGCGGCCTCGGCATGCGCCCGCAACTCGGTCCACACGGCAGCCGGATAGCACTCGCGCGCCTGGCGATCGTGCGTCACCCGGGCAAGCGCAACCGGGCCGCGTGCCGCCTGCATCGCG
>UQVD01000079.1 GCA_900544385.1 uncultured Collinsella sp. | reverse complement strand
GAGATACTGATCGGTCTCGTGGGCTCGGAGATGTGTATAAGAGACAGATGTTACCCGCCCCACGACTGATCGCGTGCGCGAGGCGTGCGCATCTATGGTCATGTCGGCATTCGATTTCGATTTGGACGAGGTTCGTGTGCTGGACGCCTTTGGTGGCTCCGGTGCCTTAGGGTTAGAGATGCTCTCTCGTGGGGCCCGCTCGCTCACGACGTTTGAGATCGATCGCAACGCCGCGCGGCTCATTACCAAGAATACCGAGTCGCTCTGTCGCGATCGCGCGCGTTGGCGTGTGGTGACGGGCGATGTCCTTGCGAGCGCTTCGCGCGGCCGCGTGCCGGGTGGCCCCTTCGATCTGGTCTTGCTCGACCCGCCCTATGCTTTTGGTGCCAAGCCGGTCGACGAGCTGCTGCAGAACCTGGCCCAGCAGGGTCTGCTCACCCCGGGTGCCTATGCTCTGTTTGAGCATGCTGCCGCCGACGCGGGTGCACATCCTGCCGGCTTTGTAACCGTGCGTGAGAAACGCTATGGCATCACCTCGGTCGACCTGCTCCGTTGGGTCGGCGAGGGCGAGGATGACGATACCGCCACCGATGCCGATGACAGCGACGGCACGACGTTTCAGGGGGATGCCCATGAGTGACACCATTAACCGCGTCATCGTTCCGGGTACCTTCGATCCCATCACGTTTGGCCATATCGACGTCATCCGCCGCGCCCGCCGCATTTTTCCCAGTGTGATCGTGGCCGTTGCCGAGTCGCAGGGCAAAAACGGTGTGGGCACCACGTTTACGCTCGATGAACGCGTGGCGCTGGCCCGTGAGGCACTCGGTGATATCGATGGCGTCGAGGTCCTGCCCTTTACTGGCCTCTTGGTCGACTTCGCTCGTGATCAGGGGGCGGGGGCCGTGGTCAAGGGTCTGCGCGCCATGACTGACTTTGAGTACGAGCTGCAGCAGGCCGACCTCAACTACCGCTTGGATAACGAGCTGGAGTCCATCTTTGTCATGAGTGCGCCGCAGTACGGCTATATCTCGAGCTCGGTCGTTCGCCAGATCGCCTCGCTCGGCAGCGATGTATCGACGTTTGTCCCGTCCAACGTGGTCGAAGCGCTCAGACATCGCTTTTCGTGACGTTTTTTATTGCCTGGTGGCATGTGGTAAACTAGCACGATGATATGTTACCTATGAAAGGAGACCGGATGCCGGGCGAGAATTTTCCTGGCGATAGGATCGTCAGCTTGGTCGATGAGCTCGAAGGGCTGATCGAGGAAGCCAAGCCGCCTTTCGGCAAGAACGCTCAGTTCAAGGTCATCGACGCCGACGTGTTCTTCAACATCCTCGACGAGATCCGCATGAGCTATCCCGAGGAGTGGCAGAAGTCCCGCCGTATCCTTAAGGAGCGCGAGGAGCTTATGGCTTCCGCCGCCGCTCAGGCCGATTCCATCATCGCCGACGCTCAGCAGCAGGCCCTCACCATTGCCGGTGAGCAGGAGATCGTCCGACTTGCGCAGCAGCAGGCCGACGACATCCGTGATCGTGCCCAGCAGTACGAGCGCGAGACGCGTTATGCTGCTGAGGACTACGCAGAGCAGGTCTTTACGCACCTGGAGGAGAACCTCAAGAGCCTGACCGGCACCGTTACCCGTTGCCGTCAGCAGCTCAACGAGGGTGCCGCCCAACAGAATGGTCAGTGGTAATGGCTGAGTTCCCGAGCGTTACCGTCGATCTTTCCGAGCAGCTCGAGTTTCCTGGAGATTCGTATCCGCTGACCGGTAAGGTCGATGTCGCCACCTACACGGTGGGCGAGAAGGAGTACCAGCTGCAGGATGGCATTGACTACGACGTTGTCTTTACCAATGCCGGTACCGGTGTCTTGCTCACTGGCATGGTCCGCGCGCACGCCACCGGCGAGTGCGACCGTTGCCTGGAGCCCGCCTCGTTTGATATCGCCGGCGAGATCGAGGAGTTCTACCTCTTTGAGGAGCCCGAGGATCCCGAGGCCTACGAGGACGGCTACGAGCTCCTGGGTGAGGACCGTATCGTTGATCTGGGTGAGCCTATCAATGACGCGGTCGTTATGGACACGCCGTTTGTGGTGCTCTGCAAGCCCGATTGCCGTGGTCTGTGCCCCACATGCGGTTGCAATCTCAACGTCGAGCAATGCGATTGCGCCGCCCAGGCAGAGGCAGAATGGGCCGCTGCCACGGAAAATCCATTTGCAGCATTGAAGAATCTCAAGCTTGATGAGTAAAACTGTGGTAGTATCGCTACTTGCGCGTAATCGCCACACTGGATAGTTCATAAGGAAGGTCACTATGCCCGTACCTAAACAAAAGCAGGGTCGTATCCGCACTCACACCCGTCGTTCCGCCAACATGAAGATCTCGGCTGCGGCTCAGTCCACGTGCCCCCGTTGCGGTGCTGTCAAGCTCCCGCATCACGTGTGCCCCAGCTGCGGTTTCTACAAGGACCGCGAGGTTATCGTTACCGAGTAACGGTATACTCTGGATGCGATGCCGTTCCAAATGGAACCACAATGGCCGGCTCAATGAGTCGGCCATTTTTGTATAAGGAGCATGTATATGAGTAACGTTCGCGTTTGTGTAGACGTTGTGGGCGGAGACGAGAAACCTCAGGTTGTTCTCGATGGTATCGAGGCTGCGCTTGCCGCCGATCCCGATATCGAGGTCTTGGCAGCTGGCCCCGCCGAAATCGTCAATCCCTTTGCAGCTTCCCATGCACGTGTTGAGGCTCTTGAGGCACCTGACGTTATCGCAATGGATGACGATCCCATTCGCGCCGTGATGACCAAGCGTAAGTCGTCGATCGTGCTTTCTTGCCGCGCCATTAAGAAGGGCAACGCGGATGCGTTCTTCTCCGCCGGCTCGACCGGTGCCATGACCGCCGCTGCCACCGCCTACGTGACGCCGTTTAGGTATCAGGCCGAAGGCAAGAAGCAGCCGGTGCGCCCCTGTCTGACCAATGCGCTGCCCAATCGCGCCGGCGGTCTGACGGTGCTGTGCGACATGGGTGCCAACCCCGATGTCGAGGTTGACGATATGGTGCGTTTTGCCCAGATGGGCAGCGCCTATGCCCGCGTCGTCCTGGGCATCGAGCATCCTCGCGTGGGCCTGCTTGCCAACGGCACCGAGGACGAGAAGGGTTCTAACTTTACCAAGGCCTGTTTCCCTGCTATGAAGGCCGCCGTTTCCGGCTTTGTTGGTAACTGCGAGGGCACCGACCTCACCTCAGGCAACTTCGATGTCGTCGTTGCCGATGGCATGTCGGGTAATATCGCTCTCAAAGCTACCGAGGGCGCTGCCAAGTTTTTGCTGCAGGAGCTCAAGGGCGCCTTTATGGCCTCGCTCGGCACCAAGATCGCCGCACTGCTCATTAAAAAGCAGATGCGCGAGATAAAGGCCAAGCTCTCTGGCGACGCCAAGGGCGGCGCGATTCTTTTGGGCCTGCGCGGCGTGGTCCTGATCGGCCATGGCGCTACCTCGGTCGAGGCTGTTAAAAACGGTACGCTCGCGGCGGCCGAAGCCGTGCGCGCCGGGCTGGTCGAGAATGTCGCCAACTCTATGGACGGTATCGTTTTATAAGAGCGAGTTAGAGCGCTGTTATGTGCTTCGCGGCGCACGTCGTGGGGTAGAATCAGAACCGTGTCTTGGTACCGCCCGGGCGGTACCATTCTTTTGGTATTCATGCACTATGAGAGGAAGCGCTATGGACCGCTCCGAAATCTTCGACAAGATCGCCGAGGTCGCTGCTGACGTTCTGGGCGTCGATGTTGCCGAAATTAGCGAGGAGACCACCTTTGACGACCTCGATGCCAACTCGCTCGAGCGCCTGCAGCTGGTTACGGCTATCGAGGACGAGTTCAACCTCGAGATCGATGACGAGACCCTGCTCTCGCTCAACTCTGTCGCCGACGCCGTCGACGCTATCGAAGCTGCCAAGGAGGCCTAAGTCTTGGCTTTATCCGACCGACTTACGCGCGCCCAGGAAATCTTGGGCCACGAGTTCAACAATAAGGTGCTGCTGCGCGCGGCGCTTACGCATCCCTCGGCAGTCGAGGGCCAGCCGGTTTCTGCCAGCTATGAGCGCCTTGAGTTCTTGGGCGATTCCATTTTGGGCGCCGTGGTCGCACGCTCCCTGTTTGAGTCCTATCCCGAGTTTGACGAGGGCAAGCTCACCCGCTTGAAGGTGTCGCTCGTCTCGGGCGCCACGCTGTCCGAGGTTTCTCACGAGCTGGGCATCGACGACATCATCATCTTTGGTGCCTCCGAGACCGGTACCGGTGCGCGCGGCCTGCATTCTGCGCTCGAGAACGTCTACGAGTCGCTCGTGGGCGCACTGTACCTGGATGCCGGCTGGGATGCCGCAGCGGAGTTTATCCACCGTACGCTTAAGCCGCATTTGGCTTCCGAGCGTGCCGAGCACCCCGCGAACCCCAAATCGTTCTTGCAGGAGTGCGTGCAAGCCGACGGTCACGAGCCCCCGGCGTACAAGCTCGTTGGCTCCGAGGGCCCGGCGCATGCGCCCACCTTTACCGCTGTGGTTTTGATCGATGGTATTCGCCAGGGTCGCGGCTCCGGCTCCTCAAAGAAGGAAGCCGAGGGTGCTGCCGCGCTCGAAGCGCTCGACCGCATGGGTTACACCACCAACGGCGTGATTCTGAACAAGAAGCACGTGTAAGCGAGGAACCGTGTATCTCAAGTCCCTCACGCTCAAAGGGTTCAAGTCGTTTGCCGACCGCGCCCATATGACGTTTGAGCCGGGCCTGACCGTCATCGTCGGCCCCAACGGCTCGGGAAAATCGAACATCTCCGACTCGATTCTTTGGGTCCTGGGCGAGCAGAGCGCCAAGCAGCTGCGCGGCCAGGCCATGGAGGATGTCATCTTCTCTGGCTCGTCAGCGCGCAAGCCGGTGGGTGTCGCCGAGGTCACGCTGGTGCTCGATAACTCGGACCATATGCTGCCCGTCGATTTTGACGAGGTCGCCATCACCCGTCGCATGTATCGCTCGGGCGAAAGCGAGTACCTCATCAACTCGAGTCCGTGCCGCCTGATGGACATTCAGGACATCCTGCACGATTCGGGCCTGGGCAAGGATACGCATTCCATCATCAGCCAGGGCAAGCTCGACGCCATCTTGCAGAGCCGCCCCGAGGAGCGCCGCGCCCTCATCGAGGAGGCCGCCGGCATCTCCAAGCACAAGCGCCGCAAGGAGCGTGCGCTCAAAAAGATTAAGTCAATGGACGAGCACCTGACGCGTGCCCGCGACATCAATAAAGAAATCGCCCGTCAGCTGCGACCGCTGGAGCGTCAGGTCGATCGCGCGCGCAAGTACAAAGAGCTGTCCTCGCGCGCGAACGAGCTTACGCAGATGCTAGCCGTCGACGAGCTGCGTTCGCTGCAGTCGCAGTGGAACGACCTGGAGAGTCGCTCCAAGGAGGGCGCTGCCGAGCTGGAGCTTGCGCAGTACCGCATGGGCGAAAAGGAGCGCGAGCTCGAGAAGCTTCAGGTTATGCTTGAGGAAAAAGGCCTGTTTGTGGGCGACTTGGGCGAGCAGCGCCGCCATATGCAAGACGTGGTCGGCCGCATTAACTCCGACATGCGCCTGCTCGAGGAAAAGGGCCACAACATGGTGTCGCGCCTGTCTGACATGCGCGGGCAGATTTCGAGTTCCGAGCATCAGCGTCGTCGCGTGGTCGAGGAGCTCGAGGACGCGCGTGCGCAGCTTGAGGAAGTGACCGGCGCGCATATGCAGGCCCAGGAGGACGTTGACGCCGCTGGTCCTGCCGCCGCTGAGCTCCACGAGCGGCGCGTGGCGCTCGACAATCAGATTTCGCAGCTTACGCGTGAGCAACGCGATGTGCAGCGCGTGGCCGATAACGCCGCGCTCGAGCTCGCCAAGGTGAAGGATTCGCTTTCCAATGCCGAGGTCGAGGACAACATGTATGCCTCGCGCCTGGAGCAGATCGATGAACAGCTCGAGGAGGTCACGGCCTCGCTCGAGAGCCGTCACGACCGCGCCGAGGAGCTTGAGGGCGCTCTTGAGGAAGCGCGCCGGGCTCAGGTCGATGCGCGTGAGGCCACCGAGGTCGCCCGTGCGGCCCTGAAGGACTTGCGTGCCCGCGAGAGCGAGGCGCGCAACAAGCTGTCCGAGGTGCGCTCGGAGCTTGCCAGCCAAAAGAAGCTTGATGCCCGCATGGCCGACAGCTCGCCGCTCGTGAGCCGTCTGGTGGGTGCGTTGGGCGACGATGTCTCGGGTCGTCTGGGCGACGTGCTCGAGGCCCCGCGCGAGCTTGAGGGCCTGGTGGAGCAGCTACTTGCCGGCGATATCGATGCCCTGCTGTTTGATGACGCCGCCACGCTTGAGCGTGCCGGGCGTGCCGCCCTGGACCAGAAGAAGGCCTCGGGCGAGGCGCTGCTGGTGGCGCGCGGCGTGAGCGGCGGTGCTGCTGCCGAGGGCGCTGCCGGTTCGCGTCTGGTCGATCGCCTTTCCGTGCGTGCCGGTTATGGCCCGATTGTCGAGGCGCTGCTCGGTGGCTATTACGTGGTCGATGACTTGGCTGCCGCGCTGGTTGCGCCTGTCGTTGACGGTGTGACCTATGTGACCCCCGATGGCGCCCGCGTAAGCTGTGGCGGTCTGGTGCGCGTGGGCCTCGATGCCGGCGAGGCGTCGGGTGCTCTGGAGCGCAAGCGTCGCATTCGCGAGCTGGAGGGCCTGGAGCCCGATCTGGCTGCCGTGTTTGAGCATGTGTCGGATCAGGTCGTCGAGGTCAATGCGGCCGTCGAGGAGGCACGTGCCGCCGAGGGTGATGCCGCCGGCGAGATCGCCCGTCTTGAGGGCGAACGCCGCTCCCTGTTGTCCGAGATCGGCCGTCTGGAGCAAAGCGCCAACAATGCCGAGGTCGAGCGCGTGCGCATCTCCACGTGTCGCGAGCAGGCCTCCGAAGCCGTTCGCGCTGCACGCCCGCGAGTTGATGAGCTCACCCGTTCGCGTGACGAGGCCCGCGCGCAGGCAAGCGATCTGGGCTTGCAGATTGCCGAGGCCAACGACGAACTCGACCGCGTTCGCCGTGACGATTCCGAGGCTGCCGGCAAGCTCGCCGACGCCAAGGTCCGCCTAGCCCAGACGAGTGAACGCCTGCGTTCGCTGAAGGGCCGCGTGCCCGACCTGGAGCATCGTCTTGAGGGCATCGACCGTCGTATCCGCGGAACACGCCAGGCTTCGCGCTCGCTCGAGCTGCTGCGCCTGCGCGTCGATCCCATGCACGAACGCTATTCTGCCCTGTTGGAACGCGCGTCGGATTGGGCAGCGCGCCTGCGTGACCAGGCCTCTCTGGAGGAGGCGGACTCCGCTTCGCTCAAGAAGACCATCGAGGATGCCAAGGCAGAGGTTGCCCGCGCTAAGGAGCGAGTCGATACCGCCTCTGCCACGCAAAACGAGTTCAAGGTCGCACGCGGCAAGCTCGAGGTGCAGGTGGAGGCGGCCATCAAGGCCATCACCGCCGATGGCACCACGGTACTCGAGGAAGCGCTCATGCTTCCCGCGCCCACCGACCGCGACGCCGCCGAGCGCGAGCTCAACCAGCTTGTGCGCCAGATCAACAACCTTGGTCCCGTTAACCAAGTTGCCATGGAGGAGTACGAGCAGCTCAAGCGCCGCGCCGACTACATCGAGGAGCAGCTGGCCGATCTGGAGAGCGCGCGCAAGGCGCTCACCAAGATCACGGTGGCCATTGATCGCAAGATGCGGAAGGCCTTCCTGGTGACGTTTGAGAAGGTCGACGCGAACTTCCGCGAGATCTTCGCCATGCTGTTCCCGGGTGGACAGGCGCATCTGGAGATGACCGACCCCGAGCACCCGGCTGATACGGGTATCGAGGTCGTGGCGCAGCCGCGCGGCAAGCGCATCACCAAGATGATGCTCATGTCGGGTGGCGAGAAGAGCCTGACGGCGCTCGCCCTGCTCTTTGCCGTGTACCGCACGCGTACGGTGCCGTTCTATGTGCTGGACGAGGTCGAGGCGGCGCTCGACGACGCCAACTTGTCCAAGCTCATCGGCGCCCTTGATGTACTGCGTTCCGATACGCAGCTCTTGGTCATCTCGCATCAGCGCCGTACTATGGAGGACGCTGACGTCCTCTATGGCGTCTCGATGCAAGCCGACGGCGTCAGTCGCGTCGTCTCGCAAAAACTCGATCGCGAAACCGGAAAGGTCGTGAATGCATAATGGGATTCTTTGACGCACTCTCGCGCGGACTTGAGCGCAGCCGCGAGGCCCTCAACGAGGTCTTTTACTTTGGCGGCGAGGTCGACGAGGATTTTTGGGAGGACCTTGAGGACACCCTCGTCATGGGTGACATGGGCGCCGAGGTTGCCATCAAGGTCTCCGATGACCTGCGCGATGCCGCGGCCAAGAAGAACCTCAAGACCGCCCCGCAACTCCGTCGCGCCCTGGCCGAGCAGCTTGAGCAGCACTTTGTGCCCATCGAGCGCGATCCGTTCTCCGATACGCCGAGCTGCGTGCTGTTTGTGGGCATTAACGGTGCCGGCAAGACCACTACGGTCGGTAAGATTGCGAGCGCCATGGCCGCCCGCGGCAAGAACGTGGTGATCGGTTCGGCCGACACCTTCCGCGCCGCCGCCATCGAGCAGCTCGATGTGTGGGGCCAGCGCGCCGGCGTCCCCGTCATCAAGCGTGACCGCGGCTCCGATCCGGCAAGTGTTTGCTACGACGTGCTCGACGAGGCCGACAAGCGCGGCAGCGACCTGGTGCTTATCGACACTGCCGGTCGTCTGCACACGAGCCCCGAGCTCATGCGCGAGCTTGCCAAGGTGGTCAATGTGACGCGTAAGCGCGCCGCCAATATGGCCGCCGGCCCCATGCCCGTCTCAGTCGTGCTCGTGATCGATGCCGCCACCGGCCAGAACGGTCTGAACCAGGCGCTCGAGTTTAACGAGGCACTGGGCCTGGACGGTATTATCATGACTAAGCTCGACGGCACGGCTAAGGGCGGTATCGCCATGGCCGTGGCCGAGAAGCTCAAGCTCCCGATCCTGCGCGTGGGCGTGGGCGAGCAGGTCGATGACCTGCAGGAGTTCAATGCCAAAGATTTCTGCCGCGCCCTGGTGGGCGAGTCCAATTAAGGAGTAACCAGTGTTTGATCTGTCTCTTATACACATCTCCGAGCCCACGAGACCGATCAGTATCTCG
>UQVD01000078.1 GCA_900544385.1 uncultured Collinsella sp. | reverse complement strand
GACACGCATAAAAAGCCTCCCATTTCTCATGTCCAAGAAATGGGAGGCAGTTCAACGCCGATCGCGGGGCTGTTTCTTTAGCTACCCAGGTTTCCTTATGAGTTGCGGTGAAATAAGGACTGTTTGGCGGGCAGAAGCGGCTTTTCAATCCCTATTTCACCGCAACTTAGTCGTTACTTGTGGACCAGTCTGGCGCAGAAGTGACCGTCGTAGGAGTCGGCGTTTACGGGGACGCTTTGGAAAAGCCCACGATCGTTTAGGCGCACGGAGACGAGCTTCTTGGCTTGTTCGAACTCGGGGAGCTGCAGAATCTGCGCTTCGGAGAGGGGTGCCAGGCAAAAGCCTGCGCCCTCGGGCGAAGCCAAAAACGCATCCACAACCTGCGTGTTCTCTTCATCAAAAACCGAGCAGGTGGCATAGATGAGCTCGCCGCCGGCAGCCACGCGCGCGGCTGCCTCCTTGAGCATCGTCAGCTGCAGGCGGGGCAGCTCGGTCGTAACGTCGTTCTCGGTCAGACGCCACGGAATCTCGGGATGACGGCGCATGGTGCCGGTGCCTGAGCACGGTGCATCGATAAACACGGTGTCGAATAGAGCGGGCTCACCGAGCATGGCATCAAAGGACGTGAGGACCGCATCGAGCTCGCAGGCATCGCCCGAGACGGTACGAACACCCGTAATACCCGCCTTATGCAGGCGCGCGAGATTCTGGTCACACTTGCGATCGTGCAAATCGAGTGCAGTGTGCTGACGGTCGTAGCCGGCACGCTTAGCCTGGCACATCATCACATAGGTCTTGGTGCCGCGACCGGCACCAATCTCCAGGCAACGTCCGGGACGGGTCGCCGCGGTAGCGATGAGCTGGGCGTTAAGGTCCGAGGCCACGGCCGCCGCGCGTTCAAACACGCCCGATGCAACGGTGGCCTGGGCATCGACCGGCGCATGGCAGCCCGGGAACACCGGCGCCACAAGCTGCGATAGGTACGGATCAGGCTTGGTTGCAAAGGCGTTCTCGTGCAAAGCGAGCGGCGCGGGCGCCAGATTTCCGGCGAAGTTAAGCGCGCCCTCGGGCGTATCGAACGAGACCATTATGCGAGCGCACAGCCAGCGCGGCATACCCATCAGGCGAGACAGGCGAACCAATCGGCGCTCGGACTCATCGGCATCCGCCGCAGTGGCAAAGTCCTCGACGTTGTCCGCGACCTTATGCAGCACGGCATTCGCAAGACCGGCAGCCGACTTAGCGCCGCTACGAACCAGCTCAACGCCCTGACTCACGGCAACTCGGCCAGGGGTATGCAGGTAGAGCATCTCGAAGGCCGAGATGCGAAGCGCCATGCGAACACGCGGCGCGACCTTTTTGGGCTTATCCAAAAACTGATCGAGCAGCTCATCCAAAATGCCCTGCGTGGCGGCAACACCGAGCGCCAAACGCGCGGCAAAAGCGGAATCGCGCTGGTCAATGGCCTTGGCGGAAGCACGGGAAGACAACACGTCGCGTGCGTACATACCGCGACGGTCGGCCTCCATCAGCACATCGAGCGCAAGCTTGCGCGCGGGGGAAAGCTTGCTCATGACAAAACACCCCACGTCAGATCGGCACCCTGCAGGCCGGCAGCCCAGGCAGAAGCAGCCATAGCACGCTTGCCGTCGGGCTTAACCTCGAGCAGCTCAATCGTACCATCGGAAAGCCCCAGGTAAACACGCTTGCTCTTGACGGCAACAGCGCCCTCGGCAAGCGACACGTCGGCAGGCGCGGCATCGAGCACGCGAACCGACTTGCCGGCAATCACGCAACGGGCAGGCGCGGTATCGGACGAAGCGAGCACATGGCGCACGCAATCGAGCGCCCCCATCTGCGGATCCAGACGCATCTCCTGCTTGGAAATCTTGGCAGCATGCGTGACAAGGGACTCATCCTGCTCGGTCCACACCGCCGTGTCATCGGCAAGCGAGGGCAGCGTATCGGCCAGCAACTTACCGCCGAGCTGGCCAAGCTCCATGGTCAATGCCTCGGCATGCTTACCCGAAACCGAGGTCGAGGCCTGCGCGCAATAAGCGCCCGTATCCACGCCATGCCCAATGCGCATAATGGAAACGCCAGCAACCTCGTCACCAGCAAGAATGGCACGCTGAATGGGCGCAGCGCCACGCCAACGAGGCAGCAGCGAAGCATGAACATTCACAATACCAAGCGGCGCCATATGCAGCACCTCATCAGGCAAAATGCAGCCATAGGCAGCCACACAGAAAATGTCAGCCTGGGCAGCCTGAAGCGCCTCAACAACATCAGGCGTCATACGATTGGCCTCAACAACCGGCAACCCCAACTCAAGCGCCTTGGACTTAACAGGAGAAGGCTCAAGCTTCTTACCACGCCCACGAACAGCATCGGGACGAGTAATTACGAGCGCAATCTCATTCCCAGCCTCAACAAGCGAAGTCAGCGAAGGCACGGCAAAATCAGGCGTACCCATAAACACAATACGCATAAAGAACGTCTCCCCTCAACCAAAGCCGAGACAGCTACAAATAACGGCGGAAAGCCAAGTACCCAGCACATCCGCAATAACAATTCAACAAGAACAAATATACCCAAAACCAAAGAAAGAGCCGCAATAAAAGCAGCTCCCTCTCAACAAAGACTATCAGCGAAGACGCCCCTCCCTGGCCCGACGGCACCCGGGCGAAACGAAAAGCGACAACGTAGTCCCTGGGATGGGCCCACACATATCGTCCCGCGCGCAGTTTCGCAGCAAAGCGAGAATGTTTGAGCACGGGATGATATGTGGGCGCTCAGCACCGGGGACGGTGGGATCTACTTAGTCTCGCCCGGTCGAGCGCCGCGGGCCAGGGCGTCCTGGTACTCCTTGACGGCCTTGATCCTCTGCATAGGCTTGAGTCGCTCGAACATGGTATTGCCGTGCAAGTGATCGATCTCGTGCTGCAGGCACACGCAGAACAGGTCGCCCGTGGCCTCATAGCGAATCAGGTTAGCGTCCAGGTCATACGCCTCGACGACAACGTGATCGGGACGCTCGATCTCGCAGCTAATGCCAGGGATGGAAAGGCAGCCCTCGCTAAACGGCACCAGATGGTCGCTCTGCTCAACAATGACAGGGTTGATGAGCACGTACGGGTCATAGTCATTCTTGTCGCTGTAATCGCAGTCGATGGTGACG
Organism: uncultured Collinsella sp.; assembly: GCA_900544385.1. Classification (GTDB taxonomy): domain Bacteria; phylum Actinomycetota; class Coriobacteriia; order Coriobacteriales; family Coriobacteriaceae; genus Collinsella. The sequence goes on along the minus strand of UQVD01000078.1, from coordinate 6,057 downwards.
AGCTGAATGAGCTCGCCGATCTGCGGGGCAGCCAGGCCGCAACCGCCGTTGTCGAACATCATCTTCTTCATCTTCTCGGCAAGCGCCTCGATCGCCGGGGTGATCTCCTCGATGACGGCACACTCCTGGCGCAGACGAGGGTCGGGCGACAGTACGATTCCGTTGGCTTCCATGGCCATCCTTTCGGGTTGTTACATCAAATCATAGGCATCGACGTCAACGCTCACGCTCACGCCGCGCACGGAGCCCACCTCTTTGAGGCAGGCGTCAATATCATCAGAGACATGGTACCCTACCGGCGACTTTACAAGCAGATGGAAGCGGTAACGGTCCTTGGCTCTCTCGATTACACACGAAGCCGGACCAAGCACCTGGGGCACGGCGCTCCCCGCCCGCAAAAAGTCGGGAGCGGCGACATGCCAGCGACGCTTGAGGAGCTTCGCGATGCGACCGATGTAGTCCTGCGCGTCAACCGCGTTCGTCGACCAAACCAAGATGTTGACCAGGCGCACGAACGGCGGATACAGCGCGTCGCGGCGCTGGTCCAGGTCGTAGTCGGTAAAGATCGAGCGGTCGTGCTCGGCGACGGCGCGAATGACCGGGTCCTCGGGCAGGTAGGTCTGGATGATAACCTCGCCGGGGCGATCGCCGCGGCCGGCACGGCCGGCGACCTGCTCCAGCAAATCGTAAGCGCGCTCCCCCGCTCTAAAATCGGGTAGCTTTAATGCAAAGTCGGCATTGACCACGCCCACAAGGGTAACCTCGGGAAAGTCGAGGCCCTTGGCGATCATCTGAGTGCCCAGCAGCACCGCGCAATCGGCGGCATCGAACTGCTCGAGCAACTTCTTATGCGCGTCCTTGCCACGCGTGGAATCGGCATCCATGCGAATGATGGCGACATCCTCGGGCAGCATCTGGTGCAGCGCGTCCTCGATCTGCTGCGTGCCCAGACCCATTTTTGCCAGGTAACGGCTGCCGCACTTGGGGCAACGACTCGTGGGCGCGGGATACGGCTGCACGCGCCAGGACGAACCACAGGTGTGGCACTGCAGCGTGTGCGTGCGCTCGTGGTACGTAAGCGCCGTAGAGCAGTGGTTGCAGGTGGGGACGCAACCGCACTCGCGGCACATCAAAAACGGCGCAAAGCCGCGGCGGTTATGCAGCAGCACAGCCTTCTCGCGGCGCTCTACAACGCGCTCCAAACCTTCCATCAGCGGTTTAGAGAACATGGAGCGGCTGCCGTGCGAAAACTCGCGGCGCAGGTCGGCAATGCGGACCGTGGGTAGCACGGCGTGTCCCGGGCGCTCGGGCATCTCGACGCGCGTCCAGGTGGCACCGTTGTACGAGCCGCGGCGGCAGCGGTCGAGGGCCTCGGCAGAAGGCGTGGCCGAGCCCCGCACGAGTGGGCAGCGATAGCGGCGCGCCATCTCGGCCGCCACCTCGCGCGCGTGATAGCGCGGACTGGAGCCCTGCTTGTAGCTGGTCTCGTGTTCCTCGTCGATGATGATAAGGCCCAGGTCGCTGAGCGGGCAGAAAAGCGCCGAACGCGCGCCCACGACCACGCGTGCGGCACCGCTGGCGACCATATCCCACTGGTCTAGGCGCTCACCGGCCGAAAGGCGCGAATGGAACACAGCAACCGTCTCGCCAAAGCGCGAACGAAAGCGGCCGACGGTTTGGGCCGTCAGCGAGATCTCGGGCACAAGCACGCAGGCCGAGCGACCGGCCGCGAGAACGCGCTCGATGGCGGAGAGATAGACCTCAGTTTTACCGGATCCGGTGACGCCGTCTACAAGCACCACGTCGCCGTGGGCGTCAAGACGGGCGCGCTCAATCTGCGCAAGCGCCTGCTGCTGGCCGTCCGTGAGCGCGACCGGCGCCTTGCCGCTCGCCGAGGACAGCGTGGTCTGCTCGCTGCAGCCACGCCAAGCACGACGCTCCTCCACCACCACGACGCCGCGTTTTTCGAGCGCCTTGATGGTCGCCGACATACTGTTGTAGAGCAGGTTGAGGTCGCGCGTCGTGACCGGTCCGCACTGGAGCGCCTCGATAAGCTGGCGCTGGCGAACCGCTGTCTTGGGCGGCGTATAGTCAAAGCCTTCGGGTGTAAGCATCACCCAGCGGTTTTGAATAGGCTTGACGGCGGGGCGCTCGACCGCCCACGCCCCGTCATCGCCCTTAACGACACGCGGGCTGCCACCCGGAGGCAAGAACAGGCGCAGGCATTCGGAAAGCGTCGCGACATACTCGCGGCTCATCCAACGCGCAATGCGGGCGGCCTCGGCGCCAAAGAGCGGTTTGCTGAGGATAGCCTCGATAGGCTTGATGCGCACGGAATCGAGGGCGGCGTTGCCTTGCAAGTCGCCCAGCTCAGACGCAATGTCGACGATATAGCCCGCGGCCGCGCGGTTGCCAAAATGAACTAGGACGGTGGAGCCGATCTGGGGCTCATTGGCGAGGGACTGCGGAATGCCGTAGGCAAACGGCTCGGACAGCGCACGGGTGGGAATGTCGAGGACCACGCTCGCGTAGGCGGCAATGGGCTCTGGCACAGGCTCAGGCTTGGCCTGCTCGGCAGTGCGGCCGGCCCTTACGGGAGCCTGCTCGGGTTCAGGCGAACCAAACAGTGACAGTTGCTCGGCCATGGTCTCTGTGCCTCCCATCCCATACGCCTTGAGAAACAAGAGCCCCGCTCGGGTGAACGGGGCTCGGATACATGCGTTTGCGCGACTGTTACAGCGCCATCGTGCGGGCGCGATCGATGCGCGCCAGGCAGTCGTCACGGCCGACGAGCGCCATAGTCTCGCCCAGCGGAGGGCTCACCATGTTGCCGCAGACGGCGACGCGCACGGCCTGGAACACCACGCGCTTCTTGAGGTCCATCTGCTCGGGCAGCGGTTCAAGCGCGGCATCGATGTTGGCGGCGGACCACTCGGTAACACCCTCGAGCGCGGCCTTGGCGGCGTCCAGAATGGCACCCATGCCCTCCTTGGCCAGGCCCTTGTTGACGGACTTCTCGTCATACTCGAGCGTCTCGGCCGTGGCAAAGATGGGGGCGGCGACGTTCACGGCGTCAGCCGGCATCTTAGTGCGCGGCTTGACGATGGCAGCAAGCGCATCGATCCAATCCTCGCCGTACTCGACATTACCCTCGATAAGGCCTGCCTCGTGCAGCTCGGGGACCATGATCTCGTCGGCAAACTGAGCATCGGACATGCCGTTGATGTACTCGGCATTGACCCAATCGAGCTTCTTGGGGTCGAAGGTCGCCGGGTTCTTGGAGATGCGGTCGAGCGAGAACTTGCTGGCCAGAACATCGCGCGGGATGATCGTGGTCTCGCCGTCGAGCGACCAGCCGAGCAGTGCCAAGTAGTTGACGAACGCATCGGGCAGGTAGCCGGCATCGCGGTACTCCTCCACCGAGGTGGCGCCATGGCGCTTGGAGAGCTTTTTGCCGTCGGCGCCCAGAATCATGGAGATGTGGGCGAACGTAGGCACGGGCGCACCGAGGGCCTCGTAAACCATGACCTGACGCGGGGTGTTGGACAGGTGGTCGTCGCCGCGGATGACGTGGGTGATCTTCATCATGGCGTCGTCGACGACGGTCGCGAAGTTGTACGTGGGCGTGCCGTCGGAGCGGAAGATGACAAAGTCGTCGAGCTCCTTGGCGTCAAAGGTCACCTCGCCATGGACGGCGTCGTGAATGACGACGTCGCCGCGGTCCTCGGGCACCTTGATGCGCAGGACGTAGGACTCGCCGGCCTCGATGCGACGGCGGGCCTCCTCGGGATCAAGATCGCGGCAACGGCGCTGATAGCCCTGGAAGGGGTCCTTGCGCTCCTGCGCGGCCTTGCGGTCGGCGTCGAGCTGCTCCTTGGTGCAGAAGCAGGGATAGGCCTTGCCCTCGTCCCAAAGCTTCTGGGCGGCCTGCTTGTACAGGTCCAGGCGCTCGGTCTGGGCGTAGGGGCCAAAATCGCCGCCCACCTCGGGACCCTCGTCCCAGTCCAGGCCTAGCCAACGCATGGCGCGCAGGATGATCTGCGTGTTCTCGTCGGTGGAGCGGGTGGGATCGGTGTCGTCGATGCGCAGGATGAACGTGCCGCCGTTTGCGCGGGCGAAAGCCCAGTTATAGATAGCGGTGCGGGCGCCGCCGATGTGCAGCTTGCCCGTCGGTGAGGGTGCAAAGCGGACGCGAACGTCTGATGCCATGGAAATCTCCTCGATTGCAGGATGGATGTCTAACCGCATCAGTATAAAGCATCAAAGCAACCTCCGCACAAAGGGCACCGACCTACTCATTGGGGACAGACTTAAATGACCAGTCGTTGGGAACGTTCTTGGTTTAAGACTGATCATTTAAGTCTGTCCCCAATGAGTAGGTGCGGAAAGGGTGTGAATGTTTGATTTACGCGCTATTATGTGCCCTTGCATAGAGAGCCCGGCGGAATGGTAACGGTCGCCGGGACACGTTTTTGAAAGGACTATCATGTCAGAAGAACTTCGTTCCATCCCACCCCAACACGGGTCCTTCGTATTTACGTCAGAGTCGGTGACCGAAGGTCATCCCGATAAGATCGCTGACCAGATCAGCGACGCCGTCCTCGACGCAATCCTCGCCAAAGAAATAGAGCTCCAGGAGCAGGGCTACATCGCCCCCAACGGCGTGCCTGCGAACGTGGAGAACGTCCGCTGCGCCTGCGAGACCCTCGTGACCACCGGCACTGTCATCGTCGCCGGCGAGATTCGCACCCAGGCCTACGTCGACGTACAGGAAATCGCCCGCGGCGTTATCCGCCGCATTGGCTACAACCGTGCCAAGTTCGGTTTTGACTGCGACACCTGCGGCGTTATGAGCCTCATCCACGAGCAGTCGCCCGATATCGCCCAGGGCGTCGACGAGTCCTTCGAGACCCAGACCGGCGCTACCACCGACCCGATCGACCTGATCGGTGCCGGCGACCAGGGCATGATGTTCGGTTATGCCTCCAACGAGACCAAGACCCTCATGCCCATGCCGCACTACCTGGCGAGTCGCCTAGCCGAGCGCCTGGCCGCCGTGCGTCACGACGGCACCCTCGCCTATCTGCGTCCCGACGGCAAGACCCAGGTCACCGTGCGCTACGAGGAAGGCAAGCCCGTCGAGGTCACGACCATCGTCATCTCCACGCAGCACGCTGCCGAGATCGAGGACATGGGCAAGATCAAGGCCGACCTTATCGAGCACGTCATCACCCCGGTCATGGCCGCTGAGAACATGCCGTGGGACAACGCCGACATCTACGTGAACCCCACCGGTCGCTTTGTCGTGGGCGGCCCCATGGGCGACACGGGCCTCACCGGCCGCAAGATCATCGTCGACACCTACGGTGGCTACGGCCGTCACGGCGGCGGTGCCTTTAGTGGCAAGGACTGCACCAAGGTTGACCGCTCCGCCGCGTATGCCGCGCGCTGGGTCGCCAAGAACGTGGTCGCCGCCGGTCTGGCCGACCGCTGCGAGGTCGAGCTTGCCTACGCCATCGGCGTTTCCAAGCCCCTTTCAATCATGGTCGACACCTTCGGTACCGCGCATGTTGCCGAGGACAAGATCGTTGAAGCAGTAGAGAAGACCTTCGACCTGCGCCCGGGCGCCATCATCCGCGACCTAGACCTGCGTCGCCCCATCTACGAAAAGACGGCAGCCTACGGTCACTTCGGCCGCGAAGACCCCGACTTCACCTGGGAGAAAACCGACCGAGTCGAAGAACTCAAAGCAGCCTGCGGCCTGTAAGCTAACTCGAAAAGCTACAGCCAAATAACAACGCACCAAAAGAAGTACCGGCCCCAACCGGTACTTCTTTTTTATTTAAAGGTGGTGAAGATGAGCCGACCTGGGACATGGAATAAATCACAGGCCGATAAATTTTGCAGCAGAGCGACTCCAACCATGTATCCTAAGTTCCGAGGGCTTTAGTATTTGGTCGATCGCGAGTTCCGCACGAGCCGGAGGCCACTTAATGTGGCCTCCGTGCGAGCAGGACTGTCCGAGCAGGCGACCAAATACCTGTCTCTTATACACAT
>UQVD01000077.1 GCA_900544385.1 uncultured Collinsella sp. | reverse complement strand
CTCTTGAGCGAGGCAACGCGCTCGTTGAGATGCTGAGCCGCGAGAATCTCTACATTTTGCATTCGACGGGTGCCGACGGCTTTGAGGAGACCGAGCGCGCTTTGGCGCTGACGCCCGAGGAGGCGAAGCGCTATCGAGTCCAGCCCTACATCGACAACATGGGCGATATGCTGGCTGCGGCCGATTTGGTGCTCTCGCGTTCCGGTGCCTCGAGCGTGGCCGAGATCGCCGCGCTTGCCGTGCCCTCGGTACTCGTGCCGTATCCGCACGCCACGGCCGACCACCAGACCACGAATGCGCGCTACCTGGTCGATGCCGGTGCCGGCGTGCTTTGCGCCGATGCCGATATCGATGCCCCTGCCTTTGCCGACGAGCTTCTGCACCTGATCGATGACGCTGCGGCGCGTGATGCCATGCGTCAGGCGGCGCGTGGCTTGGCCCAGGACCGTGCCGCCGCGCTTTTGGCCGACGCGGTAGAGGGATTGCGTTAGTTAGACGGGATATCACCGGTCGCCCTCGCGCGGATGCGGTAGGTGCGGTACAGTTAACGGGTTACAGGCAGTGTTTACGCAAGGAGTACACGAGCACATGGCTGATTCCCAGACTGCAACCTCCGCGCCCGAGTTCAAGAGCGCCCACTTTATCGGTATCGGTGGCGCCGGCATGAGCGGCATCGCCCTCGTCCTGCACGAGCGCGGTTATACCGTTACCGGCTCCGACCTTAAGACGTCGCGCTATATTCGCCAGCTTACCCGCGCCGGCGTGAAGGTCCACGTGGGCCACGAGGCTGCGACGATCGACGAGGTCAAGCCCGACGTGGTCGTGGTCTCCACCGCAATTCCCGAGTCCAACCCCGAGCTCGTGCGTGCCCGCGAGCTCGGTATTCCCGTGTGGCCCCGTGCCAAGATGCTCTCGGCCCTGGGCCACGGCTACACCACCGTCGCCGTTGCCGGCACGCACGGCAAGACCACGACGTCTTCGATGTGCGCTACGATGCTCGATCGCATGGGCCTGGACCCCAGCTTTTTAATCGGTGGCATCGTCGAGGGCTACGACACCAACGGCAAGAACGGCTCGGGTGACTACTTTGTCGCCGAGGCCGACGAGTCCGACAGCTCATTCCTGTTCCTGAACCCCAACGTGGTCATCGTGACCAACGTCGAGGCCGACCATCTCGATCATTACTCGGGCATCGAGGAGATCGAGGCCACCTTTGCCAAGTTTATGGGCCTGGTTGGAGAGAGCGGCACCGTCATCGTTTGCGGCGAGGACCCGCATCTGGTCGAGCTCGCCAAGTCGACGGGCCGTCATGTGCTTTCCTATGGCTTTGCCGATAACAACGACATCGTCTGCGTGCATCCGGATGTCAAGGGCATCCAGAGCGACTTTATCGTTCGCTTTGAGGACGGCACCGAGCACGCTGTCGAGATTAAGAGCAACCCCGGTCGTCACAACATGCTCAACGCCACGGCCGTCTTGACCGTCGCCCATGCCCTAGGCCTCGATATCGACGCCGCCGCTAAGGCGCTTTCGAGTTTTGAGGGCGTCCGCCGTCGCTTTACTCACGTGGGCGATATCGACGGCATCACGGTGGTTGACGATTACGGCCATCATCCCACCGAGATCAAGGCGACGCTCGCTGCTGCCTCTTCGCTGGGCTACAAGCATGTCGACGTCGTGTTCCAGCCGCACCGCTATTCGCGCCTGCAGGCTCTGTGCGATGACTTTGCCGATGCCTTTGCCAACGCCGATAAGCTACTGCTGATCGATGTGTTCTCCGCCGGAGAGATGCCGATTCCGGGCGTTACCTCCAAGATGCTCGCAGATACCGTTCGCGCCAAGCACCCCGGCAAGGAGGTCGTGTACTGCTCCAGCCGTCTTGAGCTCAACCAGGAGCTTGAGAAGCTCGTGGGCGAGGGCGACCTGCTGCTCACCATGGGTGCCGGCGACGTTACGACCGTCGGCCCCGAGTTCATCGAGTATCTGACTGCCAAGAAAGACGCTTAACCTCCATGGGTCTGTTTAACGCTGTCATGGCGCTTTCGGGCATGATCGACACGGACGTGGTCGAGGATGAACGTCTTGCACGCCATACAAGCTATCGTATCGGCGGCAAGGCCGACCTCTTTGTGACGTGCCATAGCTACCATGCCCTGCGTCGCGCCGTGGCGGTGCTTGACCGCGAGCAGGTGCCGTGGGTGATTATCGGTAAGGGGTCCAACCTGTTGGTTGCCGATGCCGGTTATCGCGGCGCCGTTATTTCGTTGGGACGTGAGTTTCAGCGCACGGTTGTTGCCGAGGACGGCTGCACGCTGACCGTTGGTGCGGGCGTGATGTTCGCGCGTTTGGTCAACGACGCCTTGTCGCGCGGGCTTTCGGGCCTTGAGTTCGCGGTCGGTATTCCCGGTTCGGTCGGCGGCGCCGTGTCCATGAACGCAGGTACGCGGAACGAGTGGATCGGTTCCCTTATCGAGGACGTGGTCACGTTTGATCCGGCGTCCGGTATTAAGCACTATGCAGGGTCCGAGATCGCTTGGGGGTATCGCGAGTGCAGCTTGCCGCGTAATGAGATCATTCTCGAGTGCGTGCTTAAACTCAAGCCCGCGCCCAAGGCCGACATTCGCGAGCGCATGGAGCGGTACCTGACGCGCCGCAAGCGCACGCAGCCCATGGGCCGTGCATCCTGCGGATCGGTCTTTCGCAACCCGCCCGATGCAAGCGTGGGCAAGTTGATTGAGGATTGTGGATTAAAGGGTTTTTCGGTTGGCGGTGCGGAAGTTTCGCCCGTACACGCTAATTTTATCGTTAATAACGGAACCGCCTCGGCCGATGACGTGGCCGCGGTTATCAGGCATGTGCACGGAAAGGTGAGGGAGGCGTATGGCATCGAGCTCAGACCGGAAGTTAAATTCCTCGGCTTCTAGAGCATCGAAACCAACCTTCCGCCGCGCCGGAGGGCGTTCCGGCGCACCTGCCCAGCCTCAACATAAGCCCGCCATGCCCTCCAAATCTGTTGGGCCCGTTCGTCCTGCCAAGCGCCCGGTCGTCGGCTCGCAGCTGGGAGGACGCCCCGCTTCTAAAAAGACGAGTCGTCCGGCTCCGCGTCCTTCGGTGACGCCCAAGCCGGCGATGGGCGCCAAGACCTCCCGACCCATGGCGACGCCCAACCCTTCGCTGGGAGCTCGTGCGCCGCATGCCGGCCGTACGTTGGCTGGCGCTAAGCCGCGTTCACTGACATCGGTGCCCGCTGCCAAGGCGTCTTCGGCAAAAAAGGGCATCAATCCTCTGTCATCGCTTGGTGCCATGGCAAGCAAGACGACCGACGTCGCTTCTGCCATTAAAGGTAAGGGCAAAATCGCGGGCGGCATCCTGGCAGCCTTGGCCGTACTTGCCATTGTTGCCATCGTCGTCATCAACTCCGGCCTGTTCGCCGCCACCGATATTCAGATTCATGGCAGCGAGCATGTGACCAAGCACGACGCCATGCAGCTCATCAGTCTTCCCGAGAACACGTCGCTCTTTAACGTGGATCCCGATCAGATTACCGAGGGCCTCAAGCAAAACCCGTGGGTCTCGGGTGTGGATGTCCAGCGCCAGTTTCCCCATACGCTTATCATCACGCCGACGGAGCGTAAAGTTATCGCCATTGCGTATATCAGCTCCGACGACCTTGCCTGGGCTATCGGAGACGATGACACCTGGATCGCTCCGCTGTCGACGTCTGTCGAGGTGGACGACCAGGGGAACGTCATTACATCGGGGGAGGGTGCCAACACCCTGACCGGCATCGATGCGGCCCTGGCGCTTGCCAAGCACTACGGCGCCGTGCTGTTGACTGATGTCTCGGCCGATGTCGCACCGGTTTCGGGTCGGGCGGTGAGCTCCAAGGCCGTCAAGGCCGGCCTGGATTACGCACGCGGCTTTTCGAGCGAGTTCTTGGGCCAGGTGAAGGATATTTCCACGCCTTCCGTTGAGGCTATCTCGGCAAATCTCGACAACGGCGTCGAGGTGTCGCTGGGCGATTCGGACGATATCGCCAAGAAAGAACGTATCGTGACCAAGCTGCTTTCGCAGGTAGAGGGCGTAACCTATATCAATGTGCGCTCTCCGGGCAGCTACACGTTTAGGAACGCACCGACCGCCTAGCATCCTAAACGGCTTTGTTAAGGGGCCATACCACGCCGTTTATCTGGTTTGTTTGGTTTTCACGGTCAATTATTTGACTGAAACACTCATAATGTGCAAACATAATACGGTTTACCTTTGCATTTACTTTCAACCTGAAGGTTAATGTGCGCAGGGGTCAACCCATGCTATGGCTATAACCTTTGTTCGGAGGACCGACATGCACGAGACAGAGATCAACAACTACCTTGCCGTCATTAAGGTGGTCGGCGTCGGCGGCGGCGGTACCAACGCGGTCAATCGAATGATCGAAGAGGGCATCCGCGGCGTCGAGTTTGTTGCCATCAACACCGATGCTCAGGCGCTCGCGATCTCTGATGCCGATATCAAGGTGCACATCGGCACCGACCTTACCCGCGGCCTGGGCGCCGGCGCCAACCCCGAGGTTGGCCGCAAGGCTGCCGATGAGTCCCGCGACGATATCGCCGAGGCGCTCGCTGGCGCCGACATGGTGTTCATCACCTGCGGCGAGGGTGGTGGTACCGGTACCGGCGCCGCTCCCATCGTTGCCGATATCGCGATGAACGAGGTCGGCGCGCTGACCGTCGCCGTCGTGACCAAGCCCTTTACCTTCGAGGGTCGCAAGCGCAAGAAGAGCGCCGAGGAGGGCATCAAGACCCTCTCCGATTGCGTTGACACCATGATCGTTATCCCTAACGACAAGCTGCTCGACATCGCCGAGAAGAAGACCACCATGCTCGAGGCCTTCGCGATTGCCGATGGCGTCCTTTCCCAGGGCACCCAGGGCATCACCGACCTCATCACCGTCCCGGGTATCATCAACCTGGACTTCGCCGATGTTAAGACCATCATGAAGCAGGCCGGTACCGCCATGATGGGTATCGGTACCGCTTCTGGGGACACCCGTGCCGTCGACGCTGCCCAGCAGGCTATCTCCAGTCCGCTGCTCGAGAGCTCCATCGATGGCGCCACGCGCGTCCTGCTTTCCATCGCCGGCTCCAAGGACCTGGGCATCCAGGAGATCAGCGACGCCGCCGACGTTGTCGCCAATGCTGTCGACCCCGAGGCCAACATCATCTTCGGTACCGTTGTTGACGAGTCTCTGGGCGACCAGGTGCGCATCACCGTTATCGCTACGGGCTTCTCCGACTCCAACGTCAACCGTCAGGACGAGCTCTTCGCTGCCCAGCAGTCCCAGAGCAAGGCTGCTGCTTCTGCTGAGCCGCAGCGCACTGCTCCGGCTGCCAGCCCCGCTCAGGCTGCCCCGACTCGCAACGTCGGTGGTACCGAGCTGCCCAACTTTGGCAACGATCAGTTTGAGCTTCCCGACTTCCTCAAGCGCGGCAGCTTCTAAGTCGTTCTTCACATTGTTTTGCACAGGGGCGCGTCCGTTTGGATGCGCCCTTTTTGTTTCTCGTTTGTAAACGAAAGCCTCCAATCTCCTTACGTTCCCTTTACGTTTGGTCCCTACCGCTGCGGGTATCCTTTTAAAGAAGTATGGCAGCCGTATGACACGGACTGCTGCGGCTTCGCCGCGATACTTGTGTTATTAGGAGGCTTTAGTATGGCAGCACGTGCGGACAACGTTTCGCGTGTCGACCATGATGGAGTTACGTTGGTAGAGGGCGCGACGCACGATGTCCGCTTTGCCTTTACCGAGCGCACCGGTGGCGTTTCCGAAGATGCGTACTCCTCGCTCAATCTGGGCTCGCATGTTGGCGATGACCCCTTTACCGTTCAAGAAAATCGTCGCCGCGTACTCGAGGCCATGGGTGCCGCCGAGTGCGAGCACAACTTGCTTGTCCCCAATCAAGTACACGGTGACCATGTCGTGACGGTGACCTCGAACGGCGCCGAAGATCTCGAGAACATTCGTGAGCAGATTGCCGAGGGCTGTGATGCCCTCGTCTGCACGGCGCATAAGGTGCCCGTGATGCTCTGCTTTGCCGATTGTGTTCCCGTGGTGCTGGTGGCTCCCGGCGGCTTTGCCGTGGTGCATTCTGGCTGGAAGGGCACGATTGCACGCATTTCCGCCAAGGCCTGCCAAGCACTCTGCGAGGCGGCTGGCTGCACGCCGGAGGACATCTCTGCTTATATTGGGCCCCATATCCTGGGCGACGAGTATGAGGTGTCCCAAGAACTTATGGATCGCTTTGCCGCCGAGTTCGCGTGCATCGATGCTACCGCTTCCCGTATGCTCGATCTTTCCGCCGCCATTCGCGAGGCGCTGGTGGATGCCGGTGTCGATGTGAATGGCATTGTGGACACCAAACTTTCCACCGTGCGTCAAAACGACCGCTTTTATTCCTATCGCAACGAGGGCGGGACCTGTGGGCGCCATGCTGCGATCGGCGTGATGCTATGAGAAAGATCGTATCGGTCCTGAGCGTCGCTGTGCTTACGCTTACGCTGTGCGCCTGTTCTTCGGGATCTTCTACCTCTTCCATTACCGTGGCCGGCTCCACGACCTGCCTTCCTATCGCCGAGATTGCGGCCGAGGGCTTTAAGGAGGAGACCGGCATCGACGTGCTCGTTTCCGGTTTGGGTTCTTCCGCTGGGATCGAGGCCGTCAGCGCCGGCACGGCCGATATCGCCAGCTCCTCCCGTGGACTCAATGCCGACGAACAGGATCTGGGCCTGACTCCCATCGTCATTGCCCACGACGGTATTGCGGTCATCGTGAACGACGACAACCCCGTCGATAACCTCTCGACCGAGCAGCTCCGCGATATCTACGCCGGCAAGATTACCAATTGGAAAGAGGTCGGTGGCGAGGACCTGAGGATTCAGGTCATCAACCGAGACGAGGCGTCCGGTACGCGCGAGGCCTTCCGTACCATCGTGATGGATGGCACGCCGTTCGATCGCCGTTCGGCTGTTCTTTCGGGTACGGGCCAGGTGCGCGACGTGGTATCTCGTTCGCGCGGTGCCATTGGCTACATTTCGCTGGGCTTCGTCGATAGCCTCAACGCCAAGACCTCGGTCAAGGCCGTCTCGGTCAATCATGTTGAGGCGTCCGAGAAGACGGTCGCGAGCGGCGGCTATCCCATCTCGCGCGACCTTTACTTCTTTGTGAAGGGTGCGCCTTCGCAGCAGGCGCAGGATTACATCGACTACGTGACGTCCGAAAAGATGGACAAGCAGATTCGCGAGGCGGGCTTTATCCCCGTCACCAACGACGAGAAGGGGAGTGAGTAGCATGGAAGCACAGGAAAACTCCCAGACTGAGCAGAATGTTCAGACGCCCAAGAAGCGCGAGCTGGCGCTCGTATCGCGCAGTACCTATATCAAGGAGAAGGCGCTGCAGTGGATCTTCTTTGCCTGCGCGTTCTTGGCGGTCGTTACCGTCATCCTGATTTTTGTCTTTACCACGTACTCGGCGCTGCCCGTCTTTACCGACATCGGTCTGGCGGACTTCTTTAGCTTTACGTGGGCGCCCTCTGAGGGCCACTACGGCATCATGTCGCTGCTTGCCGGCTCAGGTCTGGTGACCGTCGGTGCGCTCGCCATAGGCGTGCCGCTAGGTGTGGGTACGGCCGTATACCTGGTCGAGATCGCCGGCAAGCGCGTGCGCAAGCTCATCAGCCCTGCCGTCGACCTGCTGGCCGGCATCCCTTCTATCATCTACGGCTTTTTCGGCATGATCATCATCCGCCCGTTTATCGCACAACTGACCGGTGGTCTTGGTTTTGGTGCGCTGACAGCGTGGTTCGTGCTCGCCATCATGATCGTCCCTACCATCACGACGCTTACCATCGATGCCCTCAATTCCATTCCCATGGGCATTCGCGAGGCATCGTATGCCATGGGTGCTACTAAGTGGCAGACCATCTATAAGGTCGTGCTACCTGCCGCCAAGCTGGGTATTGTGGACGCCATCGTTTTGGGCATGGGGCGCGCCATCGGTGAGACCATGGCCGTGCTCATGGTCGTGGGTAACGCTCCGGTTATTCCCGACAGCATTGCGAGCCCCATCTCGACGCTCACGAGCCAGATCGCGCTCGACATGAGCTATTCCTCGGGCCTGCACCGCTCGGCTCTGTTCGGCATGGGCGTGGTCCTGTTTATCATCTCCGCCATGCTGGTGGGCATCGTCCGTCTGATTTCCAAGAAGAAGAGGGGGTAGGCTATGTCCGATTCCGTTGACACGACGGTCGATACGACCTCGTCGCGCGAGCGCATCAAGCGTGCCCTTTCCCACGGTAAGAAGGGCCGTATCAACAAGGACCTGTCAAACAAGATCATGCTCGGCGTGTTCCGCGCCGCGGCCTACATCACCACGCTTGTGCTGGTCGCTATCATCGCCTACGTGGTTGTTAATGGCTTACCGCATATTTCGCTCGACTTTATCTTCGGTTGGCCCCAGGGTGTCAACGCCGAGGGCGGCATTTGGCCTACGATTGTCTCGACCATCTACGTGACGGCGCTCGCCATGCTCATCTGTACGCCGGTCGCCGTGCTAGCGGCCGTCTATCTGGCCGAGTACGCCAAACAGGGCAAGGTCGTCGAGCTCATCCGTTATGCTGCCGATGCTTTGGCCTCGGTGCCCTCCATCGTTATGGGTCTCTTTGGCTACGCCTTGTTTGTCGAGGCCATGGGCCTGGGCCTTTCGATGGTCTCGGCTGCCCTGGCGCTGGCGCTTCTGATGCTGCCTATCGTCATGCGCACCACCGAGGAGGCTATTCGCGCCGTGCCGCGCTATATCCGTTGGGGCGCATATGGCTTGGGCGCCACTAAGTGGCAGGTCGTTTCCAAGATCGTGCTTCCTTCCGCCTTTGGCCGCATCGCCACCGGCATCGTCCTTGCCATCGGCCGTGCCATTGGTGAGACCGCGGTTGTACTTTACACCATGGGCCAGGCCATCAATCTACCTATTTCGCCGCTCGATTCCGGCCGCCCCATGACGGTCCATCTGTACCTGCTTGCCAACGACGGCATCAACATGAACGCAGCCTACGGCACCGCGCTCTTGCTGATGGTGATCATTTTGGCCTTCAACCTGTTTGCGCGCTTCCTGTCGCGCAAGCGTCGCTAGTTAAGGAGTCCCATGTCCGTTTATCAGTCCGCTCCCACGCTGGAGCAAGCGGCCATTACGGCCAAGGATTTCAACTTTTGGTACGGTGACTTTCATGCGCTGACGGGGCTCGACCTCAACATCGCCAAAAACGCCATCACCTCGTTTATTGGCCC
>UQVD01000076.1 GCA_900544385.1 uncultured Collinsella sp. | reverse complement strand
GATGTGTATAAGAGACAGCTGCATACATGGGCATTTTTGGCAATGACGCCGCTGCCGAGCATGTCATTGCAAGCCTCGAGGATGAGGGTATCGAGCTTGACAAGTGCGAGCAGATGATTGGCGAGAACGGAGCGGCTCGCGTGACCGTCGTTGACGGTGACCGTGTCTTCCTCGGCTCCAACGAGGGCGGTATCCGTGGCGATGCGCGCTATGTCCTCGATCGCTTTGACCTTTCGTACATGAAGCAGTTCGATGTGGTTCATTCGGGCAACTATTGCTTTACCGAGCGCGAGCTGCCCAAGCTGAAGGCTGCGGGCGTCACGGTCTCTTTTGACTTTTCGGACGACTCCACCGACGAGTACTACGAGCAGATTGCGCCCTACGTCGATTTCGCTTTCTTTAGTGCGGCGGATGCCGCGAGTGAGGACGAGATTCGCGAACGTCTGGCATGGGTGAAGGGCCTGGGTCCGCGTTTTGTGTCGGCTACGGCGGGCGCCGAGGGCTGCATTGCTTACGACGGCGAGCGCTATTACCGCCAGCTGGCTAAACCGGTAACGGACATGAAGGACACCATGGGGGCGGGCGACTCGTTCCTCACCTCGTTTTTGATGTGCTATCTCGATTCCGCCAAGCGTGGTGAGGATGGCGCCGAGGCCATCGAGCGCGCGCTCGACTTTGCTGCCGGGTTTGCCTCGACCGTGTGCGGTATGGAAGGTTCTTGGGGCCACGGAGCGCCAATCGTCGAATAGCTTAAGAAAGCGTACGGCGGTCTGGCTATGAGGCCTTGGACAGCCGATGCAAAACAATAAGCGAAACGCGAAAAGGGGGCTCGCCATGTGGTGGGTCCCCTTTTGAACATTGGAGAAGACCATGGGTATTAAAGCGTGCGCGGCTGGTTTTTGCTGTGCGGACGTCTATCAAAACATCGGCGTGTTCTATCCGACTGGTAATGGCATTGACTGGGGTATCCATCTTGCACGAATGGGCGTTTCGGTATCCGCCGTGTCGGTTGTCGGCAAGGACGAGTACGGAGACAAGATGAGAGAGGCGCTGGCCGCTGAGGGGCTCGATATCTCACATCTGCGGGTGGAGGATGGCGACACCTCGGTGATGCTCATGGCATTGAAAGACGGCGTCGATCGCGTGCATCTCGAGGCAATCGATGGCGTAATGGAGACATATCGACCGAATGAAGATGACCGGGCGTTTATCCTAGAGCATGACATCATTCATACCGACCTGTTTGGCAATTGTTTGGACCTCCTGCCCGAATGGCACGATGCGGGCAAGACGGTGGTTATGGACTTCTCGGTGTTCAGCCAGGATCCCGAATATGCATGTGAGAATCATTTTCCCTACGTTGACTACGCATTTATGTCGTTTGAAGAGGACACTCCGGAGCTACGAGACTGGGTACGCCACGTGCAGGAATTGGGACCGCGCGTTGCGGTTGCCACGCTTGGCGAGAAGGGAAGCATTGCCTATGACGGTGAGCGCTTCTATGAGTGCGGGATTGTACCGGCGGAGAAGGTCGTTAATACCGTGGGTGCCGGCGACTCGTATATTGCCGGGTTTACCAAGGGCGTGATCGATGGCCTTGATATTCCGGCGTGTATGAAGGCGGGCGCTGAGCTGTCGTCCCGAGTGATTGGTTCGTTTGAGCCGTACTAGGGTCAAATGCCTGGAAAGGAGTACGAAATGGTTATCGACATGTTGGTTCAGCCCATGCTCTACGGCGAGATCTGTACGCCGGGTGATGAGCCTGATGGATTCGGTTTTTGGTCACGAGAATTTGGTATGGGGCATATGGGTCCCATGGATTGGGACGAGCTTCAAGTTGAGATGGACGTCTGCGATGTGCAGAAGAGCTTGCTCATGCCGCTCGATGTAACCACGGCATGCGGAGGGCATTTTGGCACCAATGACCAGATTGCCATGCTGGTTGCCGCGCATCCCGATCGTCTGTGGGGATTTGCGAGCGTAGATCCGCGGGTGAGCAGTGCCGCAGGCGAATTGGAGCGCGCCTTTACCGAGCTGGGGGCAAAGGGGCTTTGTCTGCATCCGGCAAAGCAGGGTTTTGACCCCGATGATGCTGTGGCTGAGCCGCTTTACGAGCTGTGCGAGCGCTATAACAAGCCGGTGGTTTTCCATGCCGGTATGTCTTGGGAGCCGGGCGCAGAGCTCTCGCGCAGTAACCCGCTTGCATTTGAGCACACAATCGCAACGCATCCAAATGTGCGTTTTAGTTTGACCCACTTTGGCTGGCCCTGGGTGCGCGAGACCGTGGCGATGCTGCTCAAGTATCCCAACTGCTACACGGACACCTCTATCACTTACATCGATTCGCCCGAGGAGATGATGCAGCGTCTTTTCACGGTCGATATGGGGCCGCTGTGGTATGAGCGCGCGCTATCGCATCAAGTGATGTTCGCCAGCAATACGCCGCGTTTCCGTGCGTTCAAACTCAAGCGGGCGCTCGATACCGTGTCCATGCGCGATGATGCGCGAGAAAGGCTCTACTGGGGTAATGCCCTGCGTTTTCTTGAAGGGGATGAGTAAACATGGTGACGCTCGAAACATTGAGCTATCTATCGACTGCTCCGGACCAGTTCATCGATATTACCGAAGACGTGCACGCTGCCATCGAACGCAGCTCGGTGACCAATGGCTTGGCAGCGATTATTTTGTCGCATACGACCTGTGGAATCGTGGTAAACGAGGGGCTGCCCTGCGTGGAGACGGATCTTATGGAAACGCTTGATCGCATCGCCCCACTCGATGCCCCCTATGCACATGCACACTTCCTGCCGAGCTATGGAGCCACCGGCAACAACTCCTGTGGGCATATCAAGAGCATGATTTGTGGGAACAGTTGCTTCTTTCCCGTCCAAGATGGCCACATCGTGTGCGGAAGTGCCCAGAACATCTATCTTGCGGAGTTTGACGGTCCGCAGAAGCGAAAAGTGTACGTCGAGGTGCTGGGGGAGTAACGTCCCTGCAATAACCCTATGAAGGAGCACGCTATGTCGTTTCTAACTTCGATGTTCAAGACCGAAAAGCCGGTTATCGGAATGCTGCACCTGCGTCCTCTGCCGGGCGACCCACTGTATTACCCGGGTGGAAGCGTGTCGCAGGTCGTGGAAGCCGCCAAGCGCGATCTCGAGGCGTTGCAACAGGGCGGTGTCGATGGCATTTTGATTAGCAATGAGCTCTCGATGCCCTATGAGCAGCACGTTTCTCCCTCAACCCTTGCATCGATGGGCTATGTAATCGGAGCTCTGTCCCATGATCTGTCGACCCCTTGGGGAGCCGAGGCTATTTACGACGGTGATGCCACAATCGAGCTGTGCGCTGCTGTCGATGCGCAGTTCACGCGCTGCAATTTTTGCGGTGCCTGGGCCGGTGATCTCGGGCTGATTAATCGAGATTTCGCGCACACCATGCGTCGCAAGGCGGCGCTGCGCCTGGATGACCTCAAGCTTTTTCACTTCATCACGAGCGAGGGGGAGGTTTATCTCAACGACCGCACGACTGCGGACATTGCCGATTCACTTCTCTTTAATTGCCTTCCGGATGCAATGGTCATCGGCGGTTCGGCTGCCGGTCGTGGCGCTTCGGGCGAGCTTGCCGATGAAGTCCGCGAGCGTGTTGGCGAAGTACCTGTGGTATGTGGCACCGGTTGTCGCGAAAATACCGTGGCTGACGTATTCGCTCACTACGATGGTGCGTTTGTCGGCACGTGCTTAAAGTGCGACGGAAAGCTGGATGCCCCGGTCGATGTTGAGCGGGTAGCTCGTTTTATGGCTGCCGCTCGTACGGCGCGAGGGGAGTAGGCACCTATGGCGCTCTATCTGGGTATTGATATTGGGACAAGCGCCTCTAAAGGCGTTTTAATCGATGATCGATGCAACATCGTTTGCCAAGCTTCTTGTGGACACGAGACGGACAACCCGTGTGATGGATGGTACCAGCATGATGCGGAGGCAGTTTGGTGGGGCGATTTTTGCCGCTTGTCGCGCGAGCTGGTGGCGCGATCGGGGGTTAACGCGGCACAGATCGGATGCGTGGGCCTTTCCGCATTGGGTTGCGACTGTGTGCCGGTCGATACCGAGTGCAACGCGCTGGCGCCCGCGATTTTGTATGGAGTCGATGCACGTTCGAAGCCGCAGATTGACGAGCTCCTTTCCGAATATGGGTCAGATCGCGCACGCGAGCTTTTCGGGCATGATCCCTGTTCGTCAGATATTGCTCCCAAGATCTTGTGGTTTAAGGAGAATATGCCCGAGGTGCACGAACGTGCCGCGAAGTTCCTGACGGCGTCATCGTTTCTGTGCGCAAAGTTGACGGGGCGTTTTACGGTGGACCGTTATTTAGCGGAGGATTTTCTTCCCCTATACGACCGCTACACCTGGAAGGTTGATGCTCGGGAATGTGCTCGTTTCTGCCGGCCTGACCAGATGGCGGAGGTGATGTCGGCTACCGATATTGCCGGGGTGATTACGCAGCGTGCGGCTGAGGCGACGGGGCTCGCGGCAGGGACACCTGTCTTAGTGGGAACGGGCGACTCTGGTGCCGAGGCCATTTCGACGGGTGTATTCCGTCCCGGCGATATGATGGTTCAGTTGGGGAGTACGGCGTATTTCATCTACCTAGCTGATCATATGATCGATGATGCCCGCCTGTGGCCGGGGACGTTTATCATTCCCGGAACTTACGGGATTTGCGCGGGGACCAATACGGCGGGCGCACTCACATCGTGGCTGCGCCAAGAGCTGTATCGCGACGCCGTAGAGGCCGAGGGCCACGGTGGTCCCGATGCCTATTCGGTTATGGCGAATGATGCCGCCGACGTGGCGCCGGGTGCCGATGGGCTCCTGTGTCTGCCGTACTTTGCGGGGGAGCGTACTCCGCTCAACGATCCCGAGGCGCGTGGCGTCTTCTTTGGCCTGACCGGAAGGCATACGCGAGCCCATATGGTTCGCGCCGCCTTGGAAGGCGTCGCGTATACCGTTGCATCCCATGTCGACATTATCGAGCGAGAGCATGGACTGCCAATTGGGCGCATTATGCTTGTCGGAGGTGGAACCAAGAATCCAGTTTGGATGCAGGCTATCGCCGACGTATGCGGGCGCGAGGTCTCGGTTGCCAAGGTTACGGTGGGCGCATGCTTCGGTGATGCCATCATGGCAGCTCTCGCAGGTGGCGCTTATGCATCATGGGATGAACTCGCCCGAGTCCTTGGCGTTGCGCAAACAATCGAGCCCGATATGGCTGCCCACGAGTTATATGCGTCGCGTCGTCATATCTTTGACGAATTGTATGCACGCAACTGTGATCTCATGCACGAATTGGTGTAATGCTGCCGAACTGTACTGCCTACCAATAGGGACTGCGTTGTGCGATTCGCATGTCCCTTGGCATTTTTGCCCACAGGGGTTAGCGAAGGTCAAAAACAGCGTGCGCATTTGCTAAAACTACCGACTCGATGCGCTTTGCGTCACAGTTTTTGAGTGAGGCAATGCGCATCGAGGTCCTTGCGAGCGATCTGATGAGCGACTGCGCGCTTGTTTCTGTGTTTGCCTCCGCTGGTGCATCGGTCTCGAGCAGTAAACGATCGAGTGGAATCTGTCGTGCGTATTCGCGACCGCGCTTGGTCGCGAGCATGCGTTCGTTGACGGAAAAATAACAGCCCGCATTACGCGCGCGGACGAGTTCGTCCGAAGTACCGCTAAACCAGTGGAAGATGATAACGGGGGAGTCGGGGTTTGGGATGAGTAGTCCATGCGATTCGAGGACGTCCAGTACGGCTCCTGCCGAACGAACGGCGTGAATTGATATCACGCGCCCGGTAAGAGGATGCTGCACGAGCGCATCGCAGAGCCGGTTAAGTGCCTGTATTTGTAGCGGCTCACTTCCAGCAAAGCGCGCGGAAAAGTCGAGTCCGACTTCGCCGATGTAGTGCTCTTGGGCGGCAACTTCGCAAAGCAGATTGACTTCGGCAGGACCGCAGCGGCCGTCGGCGAGCCACCAGGGATGGAGGCCGACGCCCGCGATAATGTTTGGGTAGCGGCTGGCACGCTTTTTTGCTGCCGCGAAGTCGCGTGGGTCGACCCCGCAATCAAAGACCCCCAGTCCTATAGCCGCAGTTTCGTCGGCAACAGCATTCGGGTATGCCATCAAATCAAGATGGCAGTGTGCATCAAATAACCGGGGCTCCATCTCGGCGCGTTCCGCTAGTCCAGGCGCTGGCCATCGGAGCGTACACGTTCGGTGCCGCGGCCGCTGATCTGGCGGATAACCTCGCCGGCAATCATCTGACCCATGATGGGCGGCATAAAACTGGCGGTTCCGAGCTCGGTACGCTCGTGGATGTTGGAAGGGTCGCGGGGCTGTGTCTTAACCGATTCCTCGCAGCTAAACAGCACGTGCAGACTCTTGATTCCGCGCTTCTTACATTCTTTGCGCATGATGCGGCTCATGGGGTCGCGTACCGTATCGAAAATGTCGGCAAAGCGGAGGCACTCGGGATGGAGCTTGTTGGCCCCGCCCATGGAGCTAACCAAACGAATGTCGTGGTCCTGAGCATATTTGGCAATGGTGAGCTTGGCCGAGATGGTGTCGATGGCGTCGACGACGTAGTCGAGCTTGCCGTCCGTCTGCTCCAAAACGCTCGCGAAGAAATCATCGATGTTGTCGCTCAGCAGGTATTCGGTGCGCTTGATGACGGTAGCGGTAGGGTTGATGTCGTGAATCATAGCCTCCATGACGTCGACTTTGCGCTTGCCGACGGTGCTGTGAAAGGCGATGGCCTGGCGATTGATATTGCTGGGCGCGATGATGTCCTTATCCAGAATGACGAAATGACCGATGCCGCCGCGGGCGAGTGCCTCGCAGCAGTTGGAGCCCACGCCTCCGCAGCCGAGCACTAGCACCGTAGCATCGGCGAGCTTATCGAGTGCCTCGCGGCCCATGATAATCTCGAGCTTGGTGTCGCGTGTCTCGATGGGAGTTGCGGCTGTGGTTTCGGTCATAAATATCCTCCGATGGGGAAGCGAATCGTGTTTTAGCTATCGCCATTATAGGTAATCGCCCATAGGTTGCGATGGCGTTTGCTTTGATGTGGTTTGAAGCATTGCGATTAGATAGTTAGACAAACATCTAAATATTGAGTATAGTGTGCACGTCATGAGAGATGATGAGAGGAGGTCTTATGCCGGGAGAGGGTTTTAAGGCGCTGGCCGATCCTACACGGCGTCACATTTTGGAACTGCTGCGCGAGGGCAATTGCACGGCCGGGGAGCTTGCCGAGCATTTTGACATCAGCAAGCCGTCGTTGAGCCATCACTTGGCGACGCTCAAAAACGCCGGGTTGGTGACCGACGAACGTCATGGCCAAAACATCGTTTACAGCTTAAACACCACCGTCATGCAGGACTTGATCGGTTGGTTTATGGGCTTTACAAACACGGAAGGTGATAAGGATGAATAACGAAAACAAGGGCATTCACGCCACGGGGGTATCGTCGCGCGTGTGGGCCATGCTTGTTGTGGTCTGCGCTATTAATGTTGTAGCGCACCTCATGGTGATGCCGAGCCTGCCTGCACAGATTCCCACGCACTGGGGCGCGAACGGCGCCGTCGACGGTTGGGGTCCTAGTTGGATGGCCTCCGCGCTCGGCGTGCTGCCTCTGGCGCTTCTCGCAATGTTCTGCATGGTGCCGCGCATCGACCCCAAAGGTGAGGCATATCGAACCTCGGGCAAGTTCTACCAGGGCTTCGTAATCGCCTTCACCTTGTTCATGTGCGCCATAAGCTGGCTGGGAGAGCTTACGGTCTGGGGCGTAGTGCCGGCGGTCGGTTCGGTTAACGTGCTGATTTCCGGTGTTGTCGGTTTGCTGTTCATCGGCGTAGGCAACTACTTGCCGCGTGTGAAGCAGAACTATACGCTCGGTATCAAGACACCCTGGGCGCTTGCCGATCCCGAGAACTGGCGCCGTACGCAGCGTTTTGGCGGCGCCTGCTTTATGGTGCTGGGTATTGGCCTGATTGTGATGGGCGTGGCAGGCAGCGTGCTTTCGAGTGAAGTCGTCGCCGCGGTGATTGCGGCTCTGGCGTTTGGTTCGGTTGGAGCCGTTTACGTCTACTCGTATCTGTTGTGGCGCAAATCGCAGCGAGCCGCTCGTTAAGGTTGCGGAAAACTAGCGTACGCAGTTCATAGTATGTTCCGGGGGACTTTTCCCAGGTAGTATTAGGGGGTATGGGCAACCATGCCCCTTTTTCGTTACGTTTCAGAGCTGGTTCCCTCATTTCGTTTCTACTAAAGCGAATCAAGAATAGGGAAACAGCAGGTAGAAAGGATAGAACAGGCAAATGGCGGAGTTTATCTACCAGATGTATCAGGCTCGCAAGGCCCATGGCGACAAGGTGATCCTTGACGACGTGACCCTGAGCTTCTACCCCGGTGCCAAGATCGGCGTCGTGGGCCCCAACGGTATGGGCAAGTCGACCCTGCTCAAGATTATGGCCGGCATCGAGGAGGTCTCCAACGGCGATGCCAGGCTCACCCCCGGCTACACTGTGGGCATCCTGCAGCAGGAGCCGCCGCTCGACGACGACAAGACCGTCATCGAGAACGTGCGCATGGCGTTTGGCGATATGATCGCCAAGGTCGATCGCTTCAATAAGATCGGCGAGGAGATGTGCGACCCGGATTGCGACATGGACGCCCTCATGGCCGAGATGGGCAAGCTCCAGGACGAGATCGACGCCGCCGACGGCTGGGATATCGATTCCAAGCTCGGCCAGGCCATGGACGCCCTGCAGCTGCCCGATTCCGACATGCCGGTTAACGTGCTTTCCGGTGGCGAGCGCCGTCGCGTGGCCCTGTGCAAGCTGCTGCTCGAGGCTCCCGACCTGCTGCTGCTCGACGAGCCCACGAACCACCTCGACGCCGAGTCGATCGACTGGCTCGAACAACATTTGCAGCAGTACAAGGGTACGGTGATCGCCGTCACCCACGACCGCTATTTCCTCGACAACGTGGCGGGCTGGATCCTGGAGCTGGATCGCGGCGAGGGTATTCCCTGGAAGGGTAACTACTCGGGCTGGCTCGACCAGAAGACCACCCGCATGGCCATGGAGGAGAAGCAGGAATCGAAGCGCCGCAAGACCCTCGAGCGCGAGCTGGAGTGGGTGCGCATGTCCCCCTCGGGCCGCCATGCCAAGTCCAAGGCGCGTCTGTCGGCCTACGACAAGATGATGAACGAGGACACGAAGCAGAAGGAGGAGAAGCTCGAAATATTCATCCCCAACGGCCCGCGCCTGGGCGACGTGGTGATCGAGGCGCACGACGTGTCGAAGGCTTTCGGCGACCGCGTGCTGTACGAGCACCTGTCTCTTATTACACATCTCCGAGCCCA
>UQVD01000075.1 GCA_900544385.1 uncultured Collinsella sp. | reverse complement strand
GGGCGCGACCAGAAGGTCAGCGCCCTTTCGTTTCACGTCACCTTGTCTCAAATGCAGCCCGCTCGCTGACGTTGCCAATACATCGGCGTTGCCTTGGCCGTCAATAGTCATTGGGGACGTTCTTAAACGACTACCCAACGGCTATTGAGCACATGGCTCGCATGACAGTCGTCTCTTTTATGTTTCCTTTAGCCGTTGCTGCCTAGGATGGGGGTTAGTCGGTAGGAAGGGAGCGTCTATATGGACGATGCGAGCGAGCGTTCAATCGAAGAGGACATGCTCGATCAGTTCAACTACTTTGATGATGAGGACGAGGAGTTGATCGACCGTCGCGAGCCAGCGCCGCTTGATTCCTTTGATCTGGTCGATGAAGAGGCTGATGAGGTTGAGGGTGAATCAGTGGAGCCCCCACAGCCTCCGCGCCTTGACTCGCTGCTTTCGAGAGCTCCCATGCACCACGGTGTCCGTGCCGGCGCGCTCCATATGAAAACTGACTGGCGACAGATCGTGACCGCGGGTGATGAGCTTGCCGTCGATGCACCTCTTACTGACAAATCATCCATCATCTGCCGCACCGGTATGCTTATGCTCGCGAGCGGAACGGGTGCCTGGCGCGTACGCGATACCATGAATCGCGTCGCCGCCGTACTCGGTGTCACCGTCCACGTTGACTTAAGTCTTCTGTCG
Organism: uncultured Collinsella sp.; assembly: GCA_900544385.1. Classification (GTDB taxonomy): domain Bacteria; phylum Actinomycetota; class Coriobacteriia; order Coriobacteriales; family Coriobacteriaceae; genus Collinsella. The sequence goes on along the minus strand of UQVD01000075.1, from coordinate 8,843 downwards.
TTTGAGTGCACCTGCATCGAAGATGGCCACTGCTTTAACGAGGTTGTCAGCCTGCCCACAACGGGAGTCAATACCCATCGCATTTGGATGATGGAGAGCTTCTTAAAGGAAATCGAGACGTATGGGCGCCGGTTTACCGTGCACGAGTACCATGAGATGCTCAAGACCGTTGAGAGCTCAGAGCCCGATTACACTCCCTGGCAGCAGGGGCTTGCCGCGGCCTGTGCCTGCGGCGCTTTCGTCTTTTTGCTCGGCGGCGGCCCCATCGAGATGGCCTGTGCATTCGTGGGCGCTGGTGTCGGCAACTTTGCTCGCTCCCATATTCTCAAGCAGGGTCTTGGCCAGTTCAGTGCGCTGACGACCGGCGTCGCGCTTGCTTGTATCTCGTATCTGCTGGCATTGCTCGGCCTTGGCCAGGTGATTCCGGGGGCAATGTCGCACCAAGAAGGCTATATCGGCGCCATGCTCTTTGTGATTCCCGGCTTTCCCCTCATCACAGCGGGACTCGACATCGCTAAGCTCGACATGAGGAGTGGTATCGAACGTCTGTCATATGCCGTCTCGATTATTGTGATGGCGACGCTCGTAGGTTGGATGGTTGCCGAGTGTGTGGGCCTGGCGCCGGACGACTTTGCCCCACTGGGCCTTTCGCCGCTTGCCCTTACGCTCCTGCGCGTGGTGATGAGCTTCGTTGGCGTATTCGGCTTCTCGGTGATGTTCAACAGCCCGGTAAAGATGGCCGCGGCAGCTGGGTTGATCGGCGCCGTGTCCAATACCCTGCGTCTGACCCTTGTCGATGCGCCGACGATGATTCCCTTCCTGGGCATGAGCGCGGGTATGCCTCCCGAGGCGGCGGCGTTTGTCGGCGCGCTGGTATCAGGGCTGCTCGCGAGCTTAGCCGAAATCAAGCTCACCTATCCACGTATCGCCCTCACGGTGCCATCGATTGTCATTATGGTGCCGGGCTTGTATCTGTATCGCTCGATGTATTACATGTGCACCTTCGACACGGTCAATATGCTCGGCTGGTTTGTGCGTGCAGTGCTCATCGTGGCGTTTTTGCCTGTTGGCCTGGGTGTGGCGCGTACGCTCACCGACCCTCGCTGGCGCCACACCAGCTAATTGGTGCAAGGGGAACAGGTTACTTTGCACCAAATGAGTTGCGGTGAAATAGGGACTGAATTGCTGCTTAAAGGGTCAAAACAGTCCGTATTCCACCGCAACTTATGGGGTCGGGGGATTATTGGTGCCCTGCATCTTCATAAGCTCAACGCTTACGAAGCGCATGCGTTTCGTGCTAGGCTGGTTCCATCACATAAGTAGTCGCAGACGCACGTACCACGGGCGGGCGAGATGAAGTCCCAACAGCTCCATCTTGCCCGCCCGTTTTTGTTGCGTGGTGCCGCGGCGTAACACAGAAAGGATTTTGCCCTTTATGCCTATCAACAAACGAGAGAGCCTGCTGTTCACCTTTATCATGTGCTTTTGCATGGTGCTCTGGATGAGCATCTACAACGTTGCCCTGCAGCATGGGGCCATCAACGGCGAGGTTGTTGCCGCCGCGTGGCTCGGCTTCCCCGTTGCCTACATTTTTGCCATGTGCTGCGACTGGTTTGTTGCCAGCCCCCTTGCCAAGGGTTTCGCCTTTAAATTCCTGGTCACGCCGGGCAAGAGCTCTCCGCTTGCCATGACGCTCGCCGTCAGCTCCTGCATGGTCGTCCCCATGGTCATCATTATGTCGCTCTACGGTGCCTGTGAGGGTCTGACGCACATGCCCGGCGGCATCCTTGCGAACCTGTATTCCGTGCCCGCGATCTGGATGATCAACATCCCGCATAATTTTGTGATGGCGCTGCCGTGGAACCTTTTGGTAGCCGGTCCGATTTCCCGCTTCGTCTTCCGTCGCGCCTTCCCTGTGGGGACGGTTTTCGAGGAGGAGCATGCCGAGCTCTTGGAGCAGGCTATGGCTCCTGAGTGCGAGTAGCTCGCTTAGGGATCTGCTGAGCGCGGGCGACTTGCTTGGTTGGAGCCCTAAGCGTGGATAGCTCTCTCGGCGACATCGCGGGCGTGAGCGGTGCGCATGACCGGAGGGCCCGTGCTGCTCCGTTGCCCGACGTGCTAGCGCGCAGAACAATCTGTTGGTGCATTCGGCGGCTGCTGAAGCGTTTCGGCAGCCGCTTTTTATACGGAGTTTAAATACAACAGTCTGTTGTATTACGTAGAGTGGTATATCTCTAGCGGGAAAAATGCGAGAGACGGAGCATTATGGCGTTGCTAGTAGGACTGGACGTAGGGTCGACGACGACCAAAGTTTACGCGATGCACGAGGATATGACCGAGGCGTGGTGGGGATATCGCCGCCACGGGGCGTGTCAGACAGCGAGCGTGCGCGCCATGCTCGGCGAGCTCGCCGAGCGCTTTCCCCATGAGTCACTGCGCGTTGCGGTGACCGGCTCGGGTGCGCGCGATATCGCGACCGCGCTGGGCGCCTCGTACGTTCAGGAGGTGGTCGCCAACGCGCTCGCGATCAGCAGGTTCTATCCGCAGACGCGCTGCGCCATCGAGCTGGGCGGCCAAGACGCCAAGATGATCTTCTTCCGCACCAACGATAAGGGAGACATCGAGGTTGCCGACATGCGCATGAACGGCTCGTGCGCAGGCGGTACCGGTGCATTTATCGACGAGATGGCAAAGCTCATGGGGGTCGGCACCGAATCGGGCGAGTTCGAGCAGCTCGCAAGCCGGGGAACGACCGTCCACGAGGTCTCGGGCCGCTGCGGCGTGTACGCAAAGACCGATATCCAGCCGCTGCTCAACGAGGGCATTCCTACCACCGACCTGGCGCTTTCGGCGCTTCACGCGGTCGCCCGCCAAACGATCGGCGGTCTGGCCCAGGGTATCGACATCGAGCCGCCGGTAATCTTCGAGGGCGGTACGCTCGCCTACAACCCCACACTGGTCCGCGTGTTCCGGGAGCAACTGAATCTATCGGACGATCAGGTTATCGTCCCGCGCGATCCGCAGATCATGGTCGCGCGCGGTGCCGCCCTGTCGCTGACCGACATGTTCGCATCGTCCCAACCGATCGACCTTCCCGACGCTTTTGTCCGGCTGGATAAGCTCGAGACGGTCGCGCCCGCAAGCGGGGAGGGACGTCTTGCCCAGCCCTTTTTTGCCACACCTGCCGAGCAGGCGGATTTTACGGCACGCCATGGCAAAGAGACGCCGGCAAAGGGTCCGGATGCGTATGCGCCCGGAGAGACGGTGCGTGTGGCGCTCGGTATCGATTCGGGGAGCACGACGACCAAGTTCGCCCTGGTCGATGAGGCGGGTGAGCTTGTCGATTCGTTCTACGCGTCTAATAACGGCAGACCGCTCGACGTCGCCCAACAGGGTCTTGTCAGCTTGAAGAACCGCTGGGAGACAGCGGGAGTCACGCTTGCGATCGATGCCGTGGGCACCACGGGATACGGCGAGGAGCTTTTCGCGCGCGCGTTCCACGCCGACTACCATACGGTCGAGACGGTCGCGCACGCCCGCGCCGCGTGCGCATGCGTTCCCGATGCGACCTTCGTGCTCGACATCGGCGGACAGGATATGAAGGCCATCTGGCTCAACCACGGCGTGCTGACCGATATCGTCGTCAACGAGGCGTGCTCTGCGGGCTGCGGCTCGTTCCTCGAGGGTTTTGCCAAAAACCTCGGAATAGCCGTTGAGGATATCGCGACCGAGGCATTTTCGTCCAAAGCCCCCGCCGTTCTCGGCAGCCGCTGCACGGTGTTCATGAACAGCAGCGTCGTTTCCGAGCAGCGGCGCGGTAAGGGTCCGGGCGACATCATGGCCGGTCTCTGCCGTTCGATTATCGAGAACGTGTTCACCAAGGTCATTCGCGTTTCAAATCTCAACCGTCTGGGCGACAAAGTCGTCGTCCAGGGCGGCACGTTCCGAAACGACGCGGTGCTGCGCGCATTCGAGCAGTATCTGGGCAAACCCGTCACGCGTGCGCCCCACCCGGGGCTGATGGGCGCTATCGGTATCGCCCTGCTCGCGCGCGAGGAATGCCGCAAGGGCGACGCCGGCACGTCGTTTATCGGGCTCGATGCCGTGGAGCGCTTCGAGCATCGCGAGTTCGGCGGCGTTACCTGCCGTCGGTGCAACAACCGCTGCCAGCGCGCGGTCGTGGCATTTGGCGACGGCTCGCTTTACGTCACGGGCAATCGCTGCCCGCGCGGCGGCGCCATCTCATGGGATGAGCTCGTGCGCGAGGTTCCCGCGGCGGAGGAGCTGCGTCCGCAGGGTGCTTGCGAGGCACAGGCACCCGGCACGGGGCGCGACCGGACCGCGGCTGCCCCCAATCTCTTTGTCGACCGCGAGAAGCTGCTGTTCGAGTCGTACCCCACGGTTCCCGTCAGCGGGGGGCGCGATGTCACGATCGGCATTCCCCGTGTGCTCGAGTTCTGGGACACCATGCCGTTCTGGTCGACGTTCTTCAGCACGCTCGGCTTTAAGGTGCGCGTCTCGGGACGCAGCACCAAGGCGATGTACGAGCGCGGTCTGGCGCACGTCACATCCGACACCGTGTGCTTCCCGGCCAAGCTCGTCCACGGGCACATCCGCAATCTCGTCGACGCCGGCGTCGACCGCATCTTCATGCCCATCATCACGACGGTGCCCACCGAAAACGCCGCCTCTACCAGCGAGTGGATGTGCGCCGTCGTAAAGGGATACCCCTACGTGATGCGCAATTCCGATAACCCGGAGGAGCGTTTCGGCGTTCCGTTCGATACGCCGCTGTTCCACTGGTACGACGAGGGCGACCGAAACCGCCAGCTCAAGGCGTGGTGCAAGGAGACCTTCGATATCGATGCCGACCTGGTTGCCAAGGCGACCGAGCAGGCGGACCGCGCGCAGGAGACGTTTGAGAACCAGCTGCAGCTGCGCGGCAGGCAGGTGCTCGAGAACGTGCGCGAGGACGGCGGCTACGCGGTGGTGATCGCTTCGCGCCCGTACCACAACGACCCGCTGGTCAACCACGGGCTGCCCAAGCTCTTCTCTGAGCGCGGCATCCCCGTGCTGACGCCCGATGCGGTGCCGGGGGTCTGCAACGTCGATCTTTCCAACAGCCGCATCGACATCGTGAACAACTACCATGCGCGCATGCTGTCGTGCGCGGTCATCGTCGCATCGACGCCCGAGCTCGAGCTCGTGCAGATGGGCAGCTTCGGCTGCGGCCACGATGCGTATCTCACCGACGAGATCGCGCGCATGATGGGCGAGATGGGCTCCAAGGTTCCGATGATGATCAAGCTCGATGAGAGCGACGTCGCCGGTCCCATGGGCATTCGTGTGCGTTCGTTTATCGAGTCGGTCAACCGTCGTCGCGCGGAGGAGCGTGCCGAGGGCGCCCGGGTGCACGCGGTCCATCCGCTCGACGACCCGTATAAGGTCAAGTACACCAAGCGCGACCGGCACGACAAGATCGCGCTGGTCCCCAACACCTCCCATGCGTTCTGCAGGCTCATGACCGCGGCGATGCGCAATCAGGGCGTGCGCGCCGAGGCCCTTGATATCGGGCGCGAGGATGCCATCCGCCTGGGCAAACGCTATGTGCACAACGACATCTGCTTCCCCGCGCAAATCGTGATCGGCGAGGCGCTCGCGGCACTCGAGAGCGGTAAGTACGACCCGCACGACGTCGCCGTGGTGACTGGCAAGTATATCGGCGACTGCCGCCTGACGCACTACATGCCCCTGCTGCGCCGCGCGCTCGACGACGCGGGATACGATTATGTCCCGGTGCTCACCAACGACGACGTCGATGCCCACAATGCGCATCCGGGCTTCAAGCTCGGCCTTGGCCCGAGCATCCAGATCGCCTACGGTCTTCCCATGATCGATGCCCTCGAGGCCATGCTTAGGCGCATCCGTCCCTACGAGCTCGAGAAGGGCGCGGCGGACGCTGCGTTCGACCGCGCGCTCGATGAGGTTATCGAGGGCATGGAGCGCTCCGGGCTGAGAGGCCAGGCGACGGGCTTCAAACGCGCGCTTGCGATCATGGACGCCGTTCCGTACGACCGCTCGAACCCGCATCCGACCGTTCTCATCGTGGGCGAGTACCTGCTCAATTTCCATCTCGGTGCCAACCACGAGATTGAGCGCTACCTCGAGGACAACGGGCTCGAGGTCATCGAGGCGCGCATGACCGACGTGATCCGCAAGACCTATTTCTACAAGCATGCGCAGTCGCGCGAGTTCCACGTCGACCTGTCGCTGCCCGAAAAGGCCTGGTACGCCACGGCGGACAACCTGTTCGAGCTCGCGCACGACCGTTGCGACCGCCTGGGCGCGGCGAGCCCGCTCTACGAGCCGCCGACGCGCATGCCCGAGCTCGTGCGCGCGAGCGATAAGATCCTGCACCATACGTTCGATGCGGGCGAGGGCGTGCTGATTCCGGCGGAGATCCTCGAGCACGCCAAGCGCGGCTGCCGCAACTTCGTGATCCTGCAGCCGTTCGGGTGTCTGCCCAACCATGTCGTGGGGCGCGGGCTCATCCATGCGCTCAAGGAGCAGTATCCCACGGCGCAGTTCCTGCCGCTCGACTACGATCCCGACGTGAGCTTCGCCAACGTGGAGAACCGTATTCAGATGCTCATCATGAACGCCAAGGCGCAGGGGTGCGGTGAGGCGCATGGCGAGACCGCGTAAGGACGCCGATGCGCCCGATGCACGCACCCGTATCATCGAGGCGTTTTGGGAGCTCACCGAGAACAACAGCATCTTCGAGCTGTCGGTTGGCGAGGTGACCCGCGCCGCCCAGTGCAATCGCGGAACGTTTTACTACTATTTTCACGATTTCGATGAACTCGTCGCCATCGCCATAGCCCAGCTGCTGCAGGATAACGAGCTCATCACCGATGCCCTCTGGCATTTTTCGAGCGAGGGCGACCTTTCGGCGTTCGACCGGCGCGACGTCCGCTGCCTGCTGCGGCGCATCGTCATCACCATGAGGGCGGGTGCCGCCGAGCAGGTCGTGCAGGGCATCCATACGATCATCATCGACCGCGTGAGAGAGATCGTCCACCCCGACGGAGAAGAGCTCAAGGCAGATTCGAGCTTTGCGGTGGGCTTTCTGGTCTCGGGCATCATGGGCTTTGTGATGGCGGTCGGCTTTGCCCGGGAGGGCGGCGAGGAGATAGACCTCGAGCAGCCGGGGGACAGCGCGTGCGCGTACCTGAGGGCGGTCGCCATGCAGACGGTGGAAACGGTCGCGCAAGTCGAGGGCGTCGATACATCCGAGCTGCTCGAACGCGTCTCCAAGGAGGCCGATGCCTATCGCGCATCGCGTGCGACGAGTCCCGACGTGGTGAAAGACGCCTAGGGTTTCTCTTGCGGGGCGCCTGTCGCGCATCGCGCGGTGAGTCCCGCGATGCGGTCATAACCTGCATTCATGTGAGCCGGGTTTATAGATATTCCTCCAGCTGTTAACATAGACAACCTGTGGGTAAAGAGACAAAAGCGCCGCCGACGGGCGGGCGTTTTGATTTCGATGAACTCATGTAAGGAAACGAGCATGTTAGATAGATTTACCGATCGAGCGCGCAAGGTCATGTCGATGGCCAAACAGGAGGCGCTCGATCTGCACTCAAATAAGGTGGGCACCGAGCACCTGCTGCTCGCACTCGCCAAGGAGGACGAGGGCATCGCTGCCGAGGCGCTGCGCTCGCTTGATATCTCCTACGACGACATCATGGACACCCTCAAGGAGGTCCAGACCACGGTTCCCGAGCCCAGTGAGGAGACCGAGGCGGCCAAGCTCGCCTTTACGCCGCTCGTCATTAGTGTGATGGAGCGTTCATTCCGCGTGGCGCGTGAGAACAACCAGACCTACGTGTCGACCGAGCACTTGCTGATCGGAATCGTCGAAGAGGGCAACGGCATGGCCATGGACATCCTCATGCGCCTGGGTGTGTCGTCCGCCTCCATCAAAAAGGCTATCGAGAAACTCACTGCCAAGGACCAGGACAAGAAGCGTCCGCTCGCCGGCGCCGGTGCTGGTCGTCCCGGTGCGGGCCTGCCGTTCTTTAGCGGCTCGGATGCCTCTCAGCAAAAGGGGAGTGGCACCGATACGCTTAAGCAGTTCGCGACCAACCTCACGCAGAAGGCGCGCGATGGCGAGCTCGACCCCGTGATCGGTCGCGAAAAGGAAGTCCAGCGTATGATGGAAATTCTTTCGCGCCGCACCAAGAACAACCCGCTCATTCTGGGCGACCCCGGCGTGGGCAAGACGGCCATCGTCGAGGGCCTGGCTCAGCAGATTGCAGCCGGCAACGTGCCCGAGAACCTCATGAACCAGAATATCTGGACGCTCGACCTGCCGGGCCTCGTGGCGGGCGCCAAGTATCGTGGCGAGTTTGAGGAGCGCCTCAAGAACGTGATCCAGGAGGCCACCGAGGCCGACGACGTCATCCTGTTTATCGATGAGATGCACACCATCATCGGTGCCGGTTCTGCCGAGGGCTCCATCGACGCGAGCTCCATGCTCAAGCCCGTGCTCGCGCGCGGCGCCTTCCAGATTATCGGCGCCACCACGGCCGAGGAATTCCGCAAGTACCTCACCAAGGATCCGGCCTTCGAGCGTCGCTTCCAGACCATCGATGTCGAGGAGCCGAGCGTCGAGGACACGGTCAAGATCCTGACCGCGCTCAAGCCGCGCTACGAGGAGCACCACCATGTGCGCTATACGCAGGGTGCTATCGAGGCCGCCGCGAACCTTTCCAACCGCTACATCCAGGATCGCTTCCTGCCCGATAAGGCCTGTCTCTTATACACATCTCCGAGCCCAC
>UQVD01000074.1 GCA_900544385.1 uncultured Collinsella sp. | reverse complement strand
CGTGGGCTCGGAGATGTGTATAAGAGACAGGCAATGGCATCGAGCAGGCCGTCAACCGTACCAAAGTGAACGTAAAAAGTCTTGCGGTCGACATTGGCCTCGCGCGCGATGGCACTCACCGTAATGTCTGCCAACGGCTTTTCCATGAGCAGGCGCTCGAAAGCAGAAAGGATGGCATTGCGGCTGCGAACGATGCGGCGGTCAAGACGCGGTTTGCTGGTTGCCATGGGCGTGTCCCTTCGATATGCGAGCATTCATCAACAGATGAGAGATAATCTACGTAAGAGGATTATCCCCCATACGGCACAAATATGCCCCGCGTCATGAAGAACGCACGACTGCCCTACTGCGACTTAGGATGCTTCTTCTTATTAAGTGCCGACGGAGATACGCGAATACCATCGCCTGTCTGGCGCACATAGGCTTTATGAGCCGGCTTAGCGGTCCCAGAAGCCTTCTGAGCGTGCTTCCTGGGATCAACGGTAACAGCATTCGTGGGGTGCGGCTTAGTGGGCGCAGAGGGCGTCTGAGGCGTGCGGCCGAGCTTGCGCATCACACGATCCCAGCGCGCATGGATGCTCTCGTTGTGGGCGCTCTTAAGTCCCAGCAGAGGCGCAGCCAAAATGGTAGGGGCAATAAACGTAATGAGACGCCACAGCAGATAGCCGGCGGTCGAAGCCGACCCAAAGAAATGACCCAAGAACAATGCAAAGCCGCCCTCAGCGCCACCAGTTCCACCGGGCAAGGGGACCGCAGAGCTCAGCAACTGGACAAAGGCGCTCGCGGCCATGACCGAGAAAAAGTCGACCTCGTGGTGGCCAAAGGCAAGCATTAGGAAATACGGAACCAGATAGAAAAACGCGAGCTGCAGCATGGTGATAAACACAGTGAGCAGCATGGAAGAAAAATGTCCGGCTGAAAGCTTGAACTTCTCGGAGAAGGAGTAGATCTCGCCATCGACAAACGTGCGCCATCCCTCGATCTTAGTGGCCGAGACACCAATGCGCTCAAGCCAATTGATGATGCAGTGGGCGACGCGCGTGACGGTCTTAGGCATGAGCGCGACGGCGAAGATGCCAAGCAAGATGCAGCAGTGCCCACCAAAGCTAAAGACGCACAGCAGCGTCATGTCGCCATAGCGCTCGGCAAAAAACGGCATGCGAGCAAGCAGTAGGATAGCGCCCCAGGCAACGAGGCCAAACTGATACACGATAAAGCGCGTGAATTGCGTGGCTCCGGCCTCGCCGACATTTTGGCCCGCCTTGGTCAGGCGGTAGATCTGAGCAGGAGTCGAGCCCATCATCATAGGTGTGAGGTTGCCAAAGAAGATGCCGCTCGCCTCGACCGAAATGAGGTCGCGAATGCCGACGGGTGAATTGGGGTCGAGCCAGACAGCGATCGCATAGGCCACAATGCCAAAGAACAGGTACAGGAACATGCAAAAGCATGCAGCAGCGAGCCAAGGCGCCTGGACGCTCGACATTGCGGCCCAGAACTGCCCCATCTGCCCGGTTACCACCAGATAGACGATATAACCCACCAGCACGACGCCGATAAAGATGGCGCCGCGGCGTGCGCTCTTATTGTCATCTCCGCCCGAGGCCTCAACCTCGACCTGGGGCTTAGACGTATGCTGAGAGGACTCCGTCATGAGACTCCTTCTAACAGTCAAAATATCTTGGATATTGTACCCGTAAGGGCCATAAGCAGAACGCAAAGCTCTGGTTCAAACGGGAATTGCAGACGGTTGTTTGAAAATAAAAAACCCGGCCTTCCATGGGAAGTCCGGGTATCAGATGCGTGGTAGCCCGTACCAGATTCGAACTGGTGATCTCCGCCTTGAGAGGGCGGCGTCCTAAACCGCTAGACGAACGGGCCACATGACATCTGCACTGCCGTGCTGCGAGGAAATATATTACGGGACAAAAAACGTCAGCGCAAGAAGAAATTCCAAATTGCCGAAAAATTGTCGGCAGGTTATGGAACACACAGGTAAACTGGGTAGCTAATTCAAGTTGAGATGGACCAAAAGAGCTTCGCGCTCGTTGGGGATGTTGTCTTCGATCACGGCGTCGAGGGCGGAGTTGAGTAGCTGCCCCAGTTCCGGCCCGGGCTTGACTCCGGCACGAATCAGGTCGCCGCCGTTGATGGCGAGCATCTTGAGCGTATAGGGCTCCCCCGCCTTCAGCAGCTCGTGCGCCATCGCGCGCATCTCCTCAATCGTCTCAACGTAATAGAAGCACGACGGGGCCTTGCCGAGCGTGTCGGCACGCTTAAGATCCATGAGCTCGTCCATCAAACGCGGCGTGTCGACGCCCTCGCCCGAAAGCGCGCGCATCATATTGAGCAGGCAGGAGCGCTCGGGGCGCAGCGGCTTGTCGTGATATTTGATGAGCAGGCACACGTCGCGCACCAGGTCGTGCGAGAGCGCCAGGCGATCCATAATGACGCGCGCTTTCTTGGCGCCGAGCTCGGGATGACCGTAGAAGTGTCCGCTGCCGGCGTGATCGACCGTGAAACACTCGGGCTTGGACACATCGTGCAAAAACGCCGCCCACATAAGGCTCGACGAGGGCGCGACGCCGTCACACAGCGCGAGCTCCCCCGCCACCGTAAGCACACGGGCGATATGCTCGTAGACGTTAAACGCATGATAGACACTGCGCTGATCAAACCCGCGACCCGCTGCCAACTCGGGCACGGCGGCGCAGATGAGCTCGGGGTAGCGCAGCATCGCGTCTCCCCCATGACCGGTCGAAAGAATGCCCTCGAGCTCAATACCCACACGCTCGCGCGCCACGGCGTCGAGCAGCGGCGCGCACTCGGCAAGCGCTCGCTTAGTCTCGGGCTCAATCATAAAGTCCAGGCGGCAGGCAAAGCGCACCGCACGCAACATGCGCAGGGCGTCCTCGTTAAAGCGACGCTTGGGATCGCCGACAGCGCGAATCAGCTTGCGCTCCAAGTCACCCTGGCCGTCGTAGCGGTCGACAAGCCCGCGCTCGGGATGCCAGGCCATGGCGTTGACGGTAAAGTCGCGGCGCGCCAGATCGTCCTCGAGCGAGGCGGCACGCTCCACACTCTGGGGATGGCGACCATCGGTGTAAAAGCCATCCAAACGGTACGTGGTGACCTCGATACGCTCGCCATCGGAAATAGCCGTGATTCCGCCAAATTTAATGCCCGACTCCACAACCGCGATGCCGGCGGCCTCGAGCGCCGCCTTGGACTCCTGCCACAGGCCGCTACAGCACATATCAACATCGTGGCTGGGGCACCCCATCAGGGCGTCGCGCACCCAACCGCCCACGTACCAAGCCTCATGACCAGCCGCCTCAAGCGCGCGCAGGACGCACAGGGACGCATCGGACGGTTGATTACCGTTGAGCGAAACATTGCACATGCCTATGGCCTCCTGCACTTGTGAGCGTTAATCGATGGTTCTCAAGAAGTCTAACAAGAAACGAGAAAGCGCGCACACGCAATCGCGTCGTCAATTCCATAAAACGAGACAGCAGACGCCATATGCGTTCAGCGAGCAAAAAACACCCGCCTCGGAGATCCAAAGCGGGTGTTCGGCAGCGATTTTTCGATGCGGCTAGCAGACCTGACGAACCTCGATGTGCTTCTTATATTCGTCCACCTTGGCAAAGTCGCCCAGGCCCGGGCACTCGACCACGTTGGCGCCGGTGGCCATCGACAGACGGAGGGCATCCTCGACGCGCTCGGGAGCGTCGTGCCATACGGACAGGAAGGCAGCGAGCGAGGAATCGCCGGCGCACACCGTCGACAGCAGCTTGACGTCGAAGGTGCGATTGGCAAACCAGATGTGCTCGCCGTTGGAGAAGTACGCACCGGCGCCACCGAGGGTCAGCAGCACGTTCTTGGCGCCCTTAGCGTGCAGCTCGGCCATAGCGCCCTTGACGGACTCATCGTCGCCACCGCTCACCTTAATGCCAAAGATGTCGAGCAGCTCGTCGTCATTGGGCTTGATCAGCAGCGGCTCCATGGCAATGAGGTCTGCCAGCTGATGGCTCGAGATGTCGAGGACGAACTCGGCCCCCTTGGCCTTGACGCGGCGCAGGACCTCGGCCAAGAAGCCCTCGGAAGTGTTGGGAGGCAGCGAGCCGCTGATGACCAGGCAGGTCATGTCATCGAGCGAATCGATGAGCTCAAACATCTCCTGCTCGTTGGCCTCGTTGATGGCGGCACCGGCGTTGACCATGTTGTACTCGGTGTCGGGTCCGGCATTGAGGAACACATTGACGCGCGTAATACCGTCGGTCCACACGGGCTTGACGGGCACGCCCAGGGCCTCGGCGCCCTTAACGATAAACTCACCCGAGAAGCCGGCGAAGAAACCCAGGATCGTGGTGTCGACACCATAGTGGTCAAGCGTAAACGAGACGTTGAGGCCTTTGCCGTTGGGCGTGTAGACGGCATTGCGGGTACGCGTGACGGTATTGGCAGTAAGGCCGTCGCAGGCGATGTTGTAATCAATGGCGGGATTAGCAGTGAGCGTGTAAATCATGAATGTTCCTTTCACGAAGCAACGTGTTAATGAAAGTATATTCCACGCATCGGTAAAAGGCTAGGACAACTCGGTGAACGGTGTGGAAGCGATGAAGTACGGCAGGACACCTCTCCCCCATGGCGGAACAAAAAAGGCGCCCCGGCCGAAACCGGGGCGCCGCATGCGCACGAATATGTCGCGTTTCGATTACTGACGATCGAGCTTGCGGACAGCAACGCGCTTGCTGTACTCGTCGACGTGACCGAAGTCACCAATGCCGACGGACTCCGCAACGTTGGCGCCGGTGGCCATAGCGAGCTTCATGGCCTCCTCGACGTTGTCGCGATCCCTGTACCACTTGTGCAGGAACGCAGCGAGGGTGCAGTCGCCGGCGCAGACGGAAGAGACCAGCTTGATGTTGAACTCACGCTTGGCGTACCAGATGTCCTCGCCGTTGGAGAAGTAAGCGTCGCCGCGGCTACCACGGGTGAGCAGCACGTTCTGAACGCCGGCGTCGTGAGCCATATTCATGGCAACGCGGACCTCGTCGTCGGTGTCGACCGGCACGCCGAAGATGGCCTTCATCTCGTGATGGTTCGGCTTGATGAGCAGCGGCTTCTTGTGAGCGAGCTCCTTGAGCTTGTCGGAGGACAGGTCCAGGACGACGTCAGCGCCACGAGCCTGAGCGTGCTCCATGACCTGAGCCAGGAAGTCGGGCGTAGCTTTGGGAGGCACGGAGCCGGAGACAATCAGGCACTCGAGATCGCCCGCGGTGTCCAGGATGTTGTAGAGCTCCTCCTGGTGCTGCGGCGTGATCGGAGCACCCGGGTTCAGGATGCCGTACTCGTGCTGGCCATCGTTGACGTAGGTGTTAATGCGCGTGATACCGTCGGTCCAGACCGGGCGGCAGAGGCAACCCAGGTTCATGACCTCCTCGACGATGAACTTGCCCGTGAAGCCAGCGAAGAAGCCGAGCGCGACGGTGTCGACGCCCATCTTCTTAAAGGCGAAGGACACGTCGAGGCCCTTGCCGTTAGCCGTGTAGCTGGCCGAACCGGTGCGGACGTTCTCGTCGGGCTCGAGCGGAGAGCTCGAAACCGTCATGTCGACAGCCGGGTTAGCGGTTAGCGTGTAGAACATTTACAGTACCCCCTGTATATGTGAGGGCCGCGTGGCCGGCCCATTCCAACCACGCGGTTACCTCTGATACCAAATTAGCGAGCTGCGGACTCGAGCAGTGCCTTGACCTCGGCGGCGGTGTTGCAGGCGAGCGCCTTCTCGGCGAGCTCGTCGCACTCGGCCTTGGTCCACTGGCTGATGGTCTTACGGGCGCGCAGGATCGACGGAGCACTCATCGAGAACTCCTCCAGGCCCCAGCTGATCAGCAGCGGCTCGAGCAGCGGATCGGCAGCGGCCTCGCCGCACATACCGACCATGATGCCGGCCTTCACGCCGCTCTCGATAATGTTCTTGAGCGAGCGGAGCACGGCGGGATAGTAAACCTGGTACAGGTTGGAGATGGTGTCGTTGCCACGGTCGGCGCACATGGTGTAGCCGATCAGGTCGTTGGTGCCGATGGAGAAGAAGTCGGCGACCTCGGCAAGACGGTCTGCGAGCAGCGAAGCGGCAGGCGTCTCAACCATGATGCCGACCTCGATGTTCTCGTTGAACTTGCGACCCTCTTCAGTCAGCTCGGCCTTGCACTGCTCGACAAGCTCCTTGACAGCCAAGACCTCCTCGACGCAGGTGACGAGCGGGATCATGATCTTTACGTCACCGAAGGCGCTAGCGCGCAGCAGAGCGCGGAGCTGGACCTTGTACTGGTCGGGATTGGCCAGGCAGTAACGCACGGCGCGGAAGCCCATGAAGGGGTTATCTTCCTTGACCATGTGCAGATACGGAATCTCCTTGTCGCCACCCACATCGAGCGTGCGGATGATGACCGGAGCGCCCTTGAGCGCGCTGGCGACCTTACGGTAGGCGTTGAACTGCTCCTCCTCGGAAGGAAGCTCGGCAGAGTCCATGAACAGGAACTCGGAGCGGAACAGACCGATGGCCTCGGCATCGTGATCGAGCGCGTTGGGCACGTCATCAGGGTTACCGATGTTGCAGGCGATGATCTTCTTGATGCCATCGGCAGTCACGGACGGCTTGCCACGGAAGGCCTCGAGGGCTGCCTTCTCGGCAGCGAAGGCCTCGGCCTTGGCAGTGTAGGCAGCGAGCGTCTCCTCGTCGGGATCGGCCTCAACGATACCCTTGCCACCGTCGACGACAACGGTCATACCGTTGCGCAGCGCGGTGCAGCTGTTGGAAACCGAAAGGACAGCCGGGATCTCGAGGGCACGCGCGATGATCGCGGAGTGCGACGTGCGGCCACCGGTCTCGGTGACGATACCGGCAACGTGGGCCTTATCGATCGTGGCGGTCATGGACGGCGTGAGGTCATGCACGACAACGACGGTGTTCTCGGGCAGGACGGAGAGGTCGACGACCTCCTTGCCCAGCAGCTCGGCCAGAATACCGGTGCGGATGTCGGCGATGTCGGCCGCGCGCAGACGGAACATCTCGTCGTCCATGGACAGGAACATGTTCTCGAACATGGTCGAGGTGTCCATAAGCGCCTGCTCGGCGCAGGTACCACCGTCAATGGCGGCGTTGATGGCGTCGGTCATACCCGGATCCTGAGCCAGGACAATATGTCCGCTCATGATCTCGGCCTCGGCCTCGCCCACCGTCTCCTTCATGTGGTCGGCCTGAGCCTGGGTCTTCTCGCAGAAGACCGAAAGAGCGGACTGATAGCGCTCCTTCTCTGCTGCCGAATCAGCAACCTCGTGCGGCTCAAACGTCAAGTCGGGATCGACGGCGACCATGACGGTGCCGATACCGATGCCCTCGGAAGCGTTGACTCCCTGATACATTCCCATTCCTCTCTCCGTGTCATGTGATAAAGCGTTTTGCCATATCCATGACAAAAGAGCGCAGTTACCTTACAACAGGTCACTGCGCCCCCAAATATGAACTTAGTTGTTCAACATGCGACCCGTTTGAGTTCTACTCGCCAAGACCGCTCTTGATGAGCTCGATGGCAGCAGCCAGAGCCTCGGCCTCGTCAGCGCCGTCGCACTTTACCTCGACCTCGGTGCCGCAGGGGATACCAGCAGCCATGAGGGCCATCGGGGACTTGCCGTTGACCTCCTTCTCGGGGGTGACGACCGTCACGTCACAGGCGTACTTGCCCATGGTGGAGGCGAACAGACCAGCCGGACGCATGTGCAGACCCTGAGGATTAACGAGGGTAGCCTTCTCAGAAACCATAGTTGACTCCTTTTTGTGTTTAACCCCTGTCATGCATGTGGCAGGAGTCAGATTCACTACGTTGTTTATATTAACTCACATCAAACGGTTTTTCATTGTGTTTCACACGAATTGTTGGACAGATGTCGTATCCCTGCGCTCGCCCGCCGGGCGGGACGATTAAGTTTGCTGCTCTACAGTCCTGCGCAAGACGGAAAGCACATTAAGTGCTTTCCTTTGCGTGCGGAACTCGCGACAAACTTAATCGCCCCGTCCGGCGGGCGAGCCGCAGAAACTCGGTCGGTCCAGAGCGATATCGTGCGAACGGAATTCTGGCTGATGATCTGTTCGCGACAAAGACTCGATAGGTAGCCCCCTCTATGCCCTTTTATAAGTTGCGGTGAAATAGGGACTGAATTTGGGGTTGAATCGTTTAAACAGTCCCTATTTCACCGCAACTTATTTGGGGATGAAAAAGGCGGAGGCCCTGGAGAGGGACTCCGCCTTATATACAGGGGGCGATGTTATTCGCGGGCTGGGGGATTAGACCAGGCGGGCGTTGATCGTCTTGGCGATCTCGGCGGCGTCGGTGGAACCCTTGACGGTGGCACGGAAGTCCTCGTCCATGAGCGCCTCGGCGACCTTGGACAGGATCTTGAGGTGCGTGGTGCCAGCCTGGGCACCCGGGATGAGCAGGGCGATAGCCACGTTAACGGGAGCGCCGTCCATGGTGTCCCAACCGGTCACGCCGGACTCGTCCTTAACGACGATGACGGCAGCCTCGGTAATGGCGTCGGACTTGGCATGCGGGATGGCGAAGCCCTCCATCATGCCCGTGGTGCCCTCGGCCTCGCGAGCCAGGAAGGCGTTCATCACGGCGTCGGCGTCGCTGGCGATACCTGCCTTGACGGCCTGGTTGGAAACGAAGCTCAGAGCCTCGTCACGAGAAGCGAAGTCCTCGGCGACAAAGACATTCTCGACCTTCACGAAGTCGGCAGCCTCGGCCTTGGGGGCCTCGACGGCAGCGGCCTTGGGGGCCTCAACGGGCTTGGCTACAGGAGCGGCCTTCTGATTCTTCTCGAAGTCGTACTTCTTGAAGGCCACGAACAGGATGCCACCGACCACAGCGCCGATGAGGATCGCGAGGACCCACAGCGGACCGTTCTCGACAACAGGCAGGACCAGGAAGCCGCCGTGAGGCGCCGGATCGTGAACGTTGAAGAAGATGGTCAAGATGGAAGCGATGGAAGAACCGAGCATCATGATGGGCATGACGGGCCAGATGTTCTTGGTCATGAACGGAATGGCGCCCTCGGTGATGTGGGTGCAACCAAGGATGAGGTTGACGATACCGGCGTCATGATCCTCCTGGCTGAAGTACTTCTTGCCGACAACGACGGCGAAGGTGGTGATCAGCGGCGGAACGATGCAAGCGGCGGAGACGGCAGCCATGAAGTTGGTGCCGAAGTTGTAGGTCTCGGTGCCGACGCCAGCTTCGAGAGCGGTACCGAGCAGGAAGGTGCCAGTAGCGTAAGCAGCCTTGTTGACCGGGCCGCCCATATCAAAGGCGCACATGCAGCCGATGGCCAGGCCAAGGATCACCGGACCGGAGTTACCGAGGCTCTGCAGGAAATCCATCATGCCCTGGTTAATGGCAGCCATGGGGCCGGAAATACCGAGCATGACCAGGCCGACGATGGCGGTAGAGCACAGCGGATACAGGAAGATTGCCTTCAGGCCATTAAGGCTCGCGGGAATTTTAGAGAAAGCCTTCTCGAGCAGCAGGATGACATAGCCAGCGAGGAAGCCGCCGACGATGCCGCCCAGGAAGCCGAAGCCCACACCCGAGCCTCCAGCGTCGATCATGCCGGTATCGGCGTTGATGGGAAGACCCTGGATGGCAATCATACCGGCAACAAAGCCGGGGACGAGCGCCGGGCGCTTGCCGATGGACTCGGCGATGTAAGCGGAGAGCACCGGAACCATGAGGTTCATGGCGATACCGCCGATAATCTTGAGCATCGCGGCAAAGCTGTTGTAGTCGGCAGCCGTCGAATCAAAG
>UQVD01000073.1 GCA_900544385.1 uncultured Collinsella sp. | reverse complement strand
AGATCTACACACTGCATATCGTCGGCAGCGTCAGATGTGTATAAGAGACAGCGCTCAAAGACCGCGCGGGCCGCAGGTACCGAAATGCACACGCGGGCGGCATGTGAGTTCATCATCTTATTGGCCAGACCCGGAACAGAGTTCTGCTCGTGCAGCAGATACGGAACGCCGGCGTCCTTGCACCAACCCAGCAGCGGGACCTCAACGTAAGCACCAAAGCCGATAGCGGCATCGGGCTTAACGACCTTCGAGAAGTGACGGGCAAGCGCACGCTTCGCCTTGTTGACGCGCCACAGCGAGGTCAGCGCCGTCCAGGGACGGGAGCGATCGAAGCCCGTGACCGTGATGGGCACAAAATCGAATCCAGCCTCGGGAACCAGACGACCCTCGAGCTTGCGCGATTGGCCCACGAACACAACGTGATGACCGCGGTCTCGCAGCTCCTCGGCCAAGGCGAGCGCGGGGTTGATATGTCCTGCCG
Source organism: uncultured Collinsella sp. (assembly GCA_900544385.1). GTDB lineage: Bacteria > Actinomycetota > Coriobacteriia > Coriobacteriales > Coriobacteriaceae > Collinsella. The sequence continues at coordinate 9,554 of UQVD01000073.1, read as the reverse complement.
TGCCGCCAGCTGCAATAGCAACGGTCATCTTATCGGTCATGGTAATCCCTTCGTACACGCGGCCCCTGGTCATCGGTGCGCAAACGCGCCGACGGGTCCGAATTCAAATCGATTCGATTATATCCGCCGCCCGCATTGCGGGGAGTGGGGCGCTGCGGACGACCTTGCGGCGCCGTTCGCTGACGCGGACGGGCTGCCGGCTCGGTCGCAGAGCCATCCAGGACGGTAAAGCCGTTACGCGAAGATTGCTCGCCGCGCACGTGGGGCACGCCGGCGGTACTCTCATCCATAACGGCAAAGCTCTCGCGGCGACGGTCGTACTCATCGCGACGGGCGCTCTCATACGAAACGCGCAGGATCAGACCGGCGAGCATAAGCGACACGATAATCGACGAGCCGCCGTAGCTAATAAACGGCAGCGGCTTGCCCGTCATGGGAAACACATTGAGAATGCCCAGCGCGTTGATCAAAAACTGCACCGCAAGGATGACCGCGGAACCCGATGCCATAAGTGCTCCGCGACGGTCGGTCGCCTGCTCGGCAATGCGAAACGCCGAGTAGATCAGCATCGCAAACACCAAGAAGAACAGCACGGTTCCGATAAAGCCAACTTCCTCGCCGATGATAGCCAAGATGTAGTCGTTATGCGCCTCGGGCAAATACGAGTACTTCATGGTGGAGTTGCCGATACCGCGACCGAACAGGCCGCCCGAGGCAAACGCCATAATGGCAAGCGTGGCCTGATAGCCGTCGCCATATTCGTCTGCCCAAGGATTCCAAGCAACCTCGACACGCGTCATACGATACGGCTCGGCGATAAGGGCAATCGCAATGACGGCGATGCCGGCAACGACCGTCCAAACGATATATTTGGGGTCCAATCCCGCAAACAACGCCATGCACATGAGGGTAAGCAAGATGATCAGAACGGTGCCAAAATCGGGCTGAACAAAGATCAGAAAGAGCGAAATGCCCAGGTAGACGCCCATGTTGCGAAGAAACTCGTTGATGTTGCCGCCGGGCGAAAAGATGCGGTCGAGCATGATGGCCGAATACGCGATGGCGAACGGCTTTAAAAACTCAGACGGCTGGAACTGAATACCGGCGATGTTGAGCCAGCGCGTGGCGCCACGACTGCCGCTACCCATAAAGAACACCAGAACCAATAGCCCTATCATGCCCATGAGGAAGATCCTGAGCACGTCTTCCCCAAACCAACTGTCCGGCAAGATGCGCACGATGGCAACCATAGCCAGCACGCCAACTCCGGCAAACGCGGCTTGTCGAAACAGGAAAAACGTCGCCGAACCATTCTCGTGCAGTGCCTCGACCGAAGATGCCGAGTACACCATCAGCAAGCCAAAGCAAACCAAGCTAAACAGGCAAGCCATAAATATCAAACGGGGGCGCATGATGCGGGCGGGGACGCCGGCAATATAGCGCTCACTGAACGTCTGCACGCCGCGTCCGGAACGCGGCGTGCTACGCAGCGAGGAAGCACGGTCCGAGTCGGGCCTCCTCATATCACTTCGGGGACTCTCCTCTCTCACCGGCAACCCCTATTCCGTTTGCGATTTCGCTGCTGCGGCAAGCTGGACAACGTAGTCCTTAAACACGCGACCGCGCTCCTCGTAGCCCGAGAACTCGTCAAACGAAGAGCAGGCGGGCGAAAGCAGGATCACGTCGCCGCGGCTCGAGAGTGAGCGGGCAACGTCAACGGCATCGCGCAGATCATCGGCCTGGGCGATATCCACGTCACCATCGACATCGGCCTCGTCCATAGCGGCGGTAAAGCGCTCGCGCGCATCGCCAAAGCAAACGACCGAGCGCACGTTGTCCATAACGACGCGCGCGAAGTCCGCAAGCGGCGTACCCTTATCGTGGCCGCCGAGCAGCAAAATCACATCGTCGTCGGGAAACGCCGTCAGGGCCTTTTCGACTGCATCGGTGTTCGTTGCCTTGGAATCGTTGACGTAGCGCACGCCATCGATCTCGCCACAGGGTTCCACGCGGTGTTCGAGTGGCTGGAACGATGTCAAACCGCGGCAAATGCCCTCGGGATCGGCACCGACGGCCAGAGCAGCCGTGGCGGCACATAGGGCATTGATGACATTGTGATGGCCCGAGATCTTGAGCTCGGACGTGGCGACAAGCTGAGTCTCGACACCCCTCAGGCGCACGACCATCTTACCGTCGCGCACAAAGGCGGCGTCTGCACCCTCGGGCTCGTCAAAAGCGACCTTGCAGATACGGCGACCCGGTGTGTAGATGTACTCATCGAACTCATGGATGCCGGCATCCTCGACGTCGATAACCACGAGGTCGTCGTCGACCATATTCTCGAACAACTTGATCTTGGCAAGCGCATAGTTCTTGTGGCTCTTGTGCCAGCCCAGGTGGTCGGGCGTGATGTTGAGCAGTACCGCCACGCGAGGATGAAGCTCGGCGGTCGTAGCAATCTGATAACTCGACAGCTCGGCCACAAACCACTCATTGTGTGCGCGGCCGTCGATCTCGTTCACCGGCGGCTCGCCGATATTACCGACGGCCACGCTGGCTTCACCGGCGACCTTGAGCAGATAATCGGTCAGCGACGTGGTAGTTGTCTTGCCATTGGTGCCCGTGATGGCGATCCAATTTTGGGGAGACAGGCGATAGGCAAACTCGGGCTCGCCCATAATCTGAGCGGCATGCTCACGCCCAGCCTTAAAGAAGGCCGAAAACTCCGAGATACCCGGGCATGTCACGCACACGTCATAGGCACCCTCGACCTGCTCGGTGCCGTAGACAAACGACGCGCCCTGCGCCTCGAGCGCACGCGTGGCTTCATTGGGCTCGGAGCTACCGCCGCCATACACGGTCGTGGCGCTCACGCGCTCGGGGTGAGCCAACGCCCAACGGGCGACATCGAGACCGGATTTACCCTGCCCCAAAACAAGCAGGCTAAAGACATTAGCAAGAGGCATGAAAGACCACTATCCCAACTGGAAGAACAGGGCGAGGCCAACGGCGCCAAAGGCCGCGGCGATAATCCAAAAACGGATAACGACCTTGGTCTCGGCCCAGCCCTTCTTTTCGAAATGATGATGAATGGGCGCCATAAGGAAGACGCGCTTGTGCGTAAAGTGGAAATAGACAACCTGGATCATGACCGACAGAGTCTCGACGATAAACAGACCGCCGATGATGAGGGAAACGACTTCGGTGTTGGTCATGATGGAGGTGCAGGCAAAAGCGGCACCCAGGGCAAGCGAGCCGGTATCGCCCATAAAGATGCTCGCCGGGTAGCAATTGAACCACAGAAAGCCCAAGCAGGCACCGGCACACGCGGTGCAGAAGATGGACAGGTTCACGTCTCCGTGCAAAAACGCCATGGCAGCCATGGCGAGCATGGCAATCATAGAGGTGCCGCCAGCAAGACCATCAAGGCCATCGGTCAGGTTCACGGCATTAGAAAGACCGGCGATCACCAGCCAGCAAAAGACAATGTAGAGCCACGGGAACGAAAGGCCGCAGATGGTAGTCGAAAGAACACCGAGGTCAATCGTCAGGCCGCCGGGAAAACGAATCTCGGGGGCGACGCCGCACCAGTTGACGGCAAGTACCGTAAAGGTGACACAGATAATGGTTAGGCCGATCATCTTGGCATGAGGCGTCAGACCGAGCGAGCGCCCATGCGTAACGGAGGTCAGGTCGTCGATCAGGCCCAGCACGCCGGTCGCCAGCGTGGCGAGCAGCACGAGCACGAGCTCGGTGGTGAGCTTGCCCATCAGCAGGCAGGTCAGCGAGATCGCGACGAGGATGACAACGCCACCCATGGTGGGCGTTCCCTGCTTAACCAAATGACGCTTGGGGCCGTCGGCTCGGACCTGCTGGCCGATACCCTCGACCTTGAGCAGCTTGATCCACCACGGCATGAGCAGCAGCGCAATGGCGGCAGCGATGCCAAGCCCCAAAAAAGCCTGATACGTTGGATACGAGGGATTGCCGAACATGGGCTAGCACACACCTTCCACAAAGCGGTCGAGCTCAACAAAGCGGGAACCCTTGACCAGTACAACATCATGTTTTTCAAGCGCGCCGCCCATGTGGTCGAGCACCTGCTGATAATCGGAGAACACCTGGATGCGGTCCTCGTCCATGCCCATCATGCGCGCGGCATCGGCCATAAGCTGGGCCAGCTCACCGCCCACGCACGCCAGCATGTCGAGCTTCTTGGCGGCGGCATAGGCGCCCACGAGCTCATGCATGCGAGGAGCCTCATCGCCCATCTCGCCCATCTCGCCCAGGATCGCCATGCGAGACCCCGTGCACGAAAGCGAGCACAGTAAATCGAGACCAGCAGCCATGGATTCGGCGCTGGCGTTATAGGAATCGTCGATGACGCGGGCACCGCTCTTGGCGCGCTTGATCTCCTGGCGGTGACCGGTGATCGTGAGGCCCCTAAAGGCAGCATCGATCTGCTCGGGCGTCAGGCCCAGGCGATAGGCAACCGCGGCGGCCTTAACGGCATTTGGGACGGACTGCACGCCGGGGATGGCAAGCATGGTATCGATCGTCTCGCCCTGGCCAAAATCGAGCGTAAAGACCGGACGGCCCTCGTCATCAACACGAATGTCGCGGGCGCGGACCTCATCATCGTCCGAGACGCCGGCCAGCATCACGTCGATACCAGCAGGCTGGGCGAACGTATCGCGAATGAACGGCGTAAAGTCGTCCTCACCGCCCAAAACCAGCAGCGGCAAATAGTCGCCGGCGGCGCGCATACCCTGGACAATCTCGGCCTTAGCGCGGGCGATGTTCTCGCGGCTGCCCAAAATGCCGATGTGAGAGGTACCAATCTTGCTCACGATGGCAAGGTTGGGATTGGCGGACTTGGACAGGCGCTCAATCTCGTGGAAATGGTTCATGCCCATCTCGAGCACCAGGACCTCGGTATCGGCCGGAGCGGAAAGCACCGTGAGCGGCATGCCGATCAGGTTATTGAAATTGCCCTTGGTGGCCCAGACACGATAGCGCTTGGCGAGCACAGCGGCGAGCACGTCCTTGGTTGTCGTCTTGCCGATGGAACCGGTAATGCCAACGACCAGGCAGCCAAGCTCCAGGCGATACGTGTGCGCCAAACGCAGCAGAAACTCCTCGGGATCATCGGTCAGCAAGATGGCACAGCCCCTGTCCTGTGCCAGCGAGACCAGCTCGGCCTCGGGCTCACGCGTCATCACGACGGCGCCGGCACCCGACTGGACGGCACGGGAAGCAAAATCATTGCCGTCGACGTTTTCACCGGGAAAGGCGACGAAAATCGTCCCTTCCTCGACCTGGCGCGAGTCGATAACGCACCCGCGGCATACCCGATCGGCTTCTCCCGTCACGGTTCGGGCCCCTGTTGCGGCCGCGAGGTTGTTGACGGCGATCTCTATCATTGCAGCTCCCCTGTAAACCTAATAATGCTATCGGCGTATTGTATCCCAGCGCCGCGCATGCGTGGTGCAGGGCATGTGAACACCCTCATATGGGACAACAAACCAGGCCCCAAAGATTGTAACCCCCTACCTCGTGTGCGGGATACCCAGCACGTCGAGCGCGTTGGCCATAATGGACTGGAACGGCACCGCAGCGGCATCCGAGCCGCTCGGCGTTCCGTCGAGCGTGATATAGCACAGCACCTTGGGCGATTGTGCCGGTGCAAAGCCCATAAAGGACGACATGTAGTTCTCCTTGAGGTAGCCGCCGTTCTCGTCGGCTCGTTCGGCCGTACCGGTCTTACCCGCCACGTCATAGCCATCAACCGCGCCGCCAACGCCCGTTCCCTCGGACACGACCGTCTGCATGCACGATGTCACCTGAGATGCGGCATCCTCAGAAATCGCACGCTCGCCTTCGCCCCAGTCCTTCTCGTCTCCTTTGCTGGACTTATAGAAGTGCGGGGTCATCATCACGCCGCCGTTGGCGATACCGCCCACGGCACGTGCGATCTCAATCGGCGAGACGGACAATGCCTGTCCAAAACTCATCGAGCCCAGCGTGGCGCCGTCATACTGGTCACGCTCCTTGACGATACCCAGGCTCTCGCCCGGAAAATCGACACCGGAGCTGTGACCGATGCCCCACTTGTCCACATAGGCGGCAAAGTCGTCGGCACCGATCTTGCGCCCCACCAGGACAAAGCCCACGTTGGACGAACGGCGCATCATCTCGCGCACATCCATGGTCATGGCATAGTCGCGCTTGTCGGCATCGGTGACGGTATCGTCGCCCACCTTGATGCTCGCCGGCACCTCAAACGACGTACTCGATCGCACGACGCCCAAGTCGAAGCCGGCGCCCGCCACGAGCGTCTTAAAAACCGAGCCGGGCTCGTAGGCGTCGGTGACCAGGCGCAAGTTCATATCCTCGGTCTTGGCGTTTTCCAGATCGGTCTGGTCGTAAGTCGGGTACGAGCAGGCTGCCAAGATCTCGCCTGTCGTAGGATCGGTGACCAGCGCCGAGCCGTTCTTGGACTTAGTCTTCTCAACTGCCTCTGCCAGGGCATCCTCGGCCGCACGCTGGATATTGACGTCGAGCGTCGTCACGATATCAACGCCGTCGACCGCAGCCACCTTTTTATAGGCACCGCCCGCGATATAGCTGCCGTCCCTCGCGCGCTCGCGTACGAGAGAACCGTTCGTGCCGGTCAGAAGCTTGTTGTATTGCTTTTCGAGACCCGTCAAGCCGTCGTTGTCTACATTCACTACACCCAGCACCTGCGATGCCAGATTGCCGTATGGATATACGCGCTTCATGGCCTGCTCAAAAAGCACGCCGGGCAGGTTCTTCTTCTCCAGCGCCGCAACATCGTCTTCGTCCACCTGGCGCTTGATATACACCCAGGTTCCATCGGACTCAACGAGCTTGCGGCAGGTCTTTTTATCGATTCCAGTTGCCTTGACCAGCGCCGACACCGTCTTGTCAACATCCTCGACAAGCTGCGGGTTCACGGCGATGTTGCGACATTCGACCGACGACGCCAACACGTTGCCGTTGCGGTCGTAGATGGTGCCGCGTTTGGCATAGAGGGTCTGCGCAAGCAGGCGGCGCGCATCGGCACGCTCGCGCAGTTTATCGGCTTCGACAATTTGATAGTCGGCAAGGCGAAAGACGCCCAAGCCCAAGCCAAGCCCGATGAAGCCCATGACGGCTTTGCGGCGAGGCAGAGGTGCGCCTGTGAGCCATTCGGTCGACGAACTCTTGCGCGACCTGGTGTTATGCACTTGAGGGCCGCCCGAGCCGCGAAGTCGCGACGCCGGGTCGTTGCCACGGGACTGCCCGGCGTTGTAAGATTGCCGACCCGTTCCTTGATAACCAGAACGTCCCCGCGACGAGGGACGTCCAGAACCGCGGCCCCCATCGGAACCGCGGCGATAGTCATTTGTCATACTCAGCTACCGTCTTGCTACTGAGCGGTCGCGGTCGCGTTGGCGCCCGCGGCTGCATCCTGCGAAAAGTCAAGTGTAACGCTCTCGCTGGGCTCCACCATGCCATAAGCGCCCGCAAGGTCGCGAATGCGCGTGTCGGCGCCATAGACCGAATGCATGACCTCCAGGTCGGAGCTCTCATCGGTCGCCTTTTCGAGCGTGCTGGTAAGCTCGGCGTTGCTGTTGAGCACCTGGGCCGTAACGCCGGCGAGCGCCACGCGGGCGACGCCGATCGTCATGAAGATAGCCGCAATGATGCAAAACGTTTTAAGAACGCTCATGAAAACCGGGCTTACCGCCTGGTTTGCCTGACGGCCCGCGCCCGTGTAGACATCAAAGCGCGGCGCGCGCTGCTCACGGGGAGCAACGGGGGCCTGCGGCGTCTCACGATAGGCGGGCATGGCGTTCATATCATAGGCGAGTGCTGCGCTTGAAGTGTTGTAGCCCATGATATGCCGCCTCCCATCCCGAGTACGTTGGTAGTGTGTTTAAGCTTCGTTTATGGTGCGAGCGGGAGGTCCAATATCGCGCGGTCGCGCCTACAGACGCTGCGCCACGCGGATTTTGGCTGATCTCGCCCGAGGGTTGCGCTCAACCTCATCAGGCTGGGCAACCAAGGGTTTGCGGGTGATGACCTTGAGTATCGGCACGTTGCCGCACACGCACACCGGAATCTCCGGCGGACACGTGCACCCCTGGCTCATCTCCTTAAAGTGGTTCTTTACGATACGGTCCTCGAGCGAGTGATACGAGATGACGCAGATACGTCCGCCCGGGTTGAGCCACCTGGTGGCGGCATCAAGCCCTCGTTCGAGCACATCGAGCTCGTGATTGACCTCGATGCGAATGGCCTGGAAACTTTTCTTGGCCGGGTGTCCACCATGCCGACGAGCGGCAGCTGGGATACCCGCCTTGATGATCTCGACAAATTGGCCGGTGGTTTCGATCGGTTCTTGCTCACGGCGGCGCACGATCTCGCGCGCGATCTGCGAGGCGAACTTCTCTTCGCCGTAGACGCGTAGAATCCGGGCGAGGTCGTGTTCGTTATAGGTGTTGATGACCTCAGCTGCGTTTAAGGTGTTATTGCCCGGATCCATCCGCATGTCCAATGGGGCGTCCTCGTTATACGAAAAGCCCCTGCCAGGGATATCGAGTTGCGGTGACGAAACGCCCAAATCGAACAGGAAGCCATCGACCCCGGGCACCTCGGCCGAGCAAAGCAGCTCGTCCAAGTCGCCGAAGTTGCCCTTCAGCAGCTGGTGCGGAACGCCGGGAACCTCGCGGTCCAGACGGGCGCCAGCGGCCTCGAGGGCCATGTCGTCCTGATCGACGCCGAGCAAAAGGCCCGTCTCCCCCACCTGCGCGGCCATCTTTACCGAATGGCCGGCACCGCCAAGGGTGCAATCGCAGACAACGGAGCCGCTCTTTAGCCGCAGCGACTCAAGCACTTCGCCGAGCATGACAGGTTCATGCCGATATTCTTGTGTCAAGATCCCACGCTCCATCCGTTACCCGTGCCTTGCCCTTACGAGAAGAAGAGGTCCAGCAGGGCCTCATCGTCATCGTCCTCATCGGCCGCGGCGCGATCCCAAACCTCAAGGTGGTCGTAGTTGCCCACAACCGTGACCTCGCGGTCGAGGTTCGCCTGCTTGCGGAGAGACTCGGAAAGACCGATACGACCGGCGCTGTCCACGTCCATCGACGTGGTGCGCTTGTTGATCGCCCTCATGAGCTTCTGGTCATTAATGTCACGCGGGTTAAAACCCTCGTGGCCCTCACGACCCGCGAAGAGTCCTTCGACCCACTTATCGAAGGCCTCGGCAGAGAACACGTACAGAGCATCGACATCCAGGGCTTTGAACACGCGAACGTGCTCTCCAAGCTCCTCGCGAAGGGGTGCAGGCAGGGACAGACGACCTTTTGCATCGAGATTGCGCTCGTATGCACCAGTCATTCCCATGTGCGCCCTCCCCTCGGTTACTCAGATGGCACGTACGCGGGGAACCACCCCGCCTGTCGACGTCATCAATAATATGGGGAACTGCCCCATTTTTCAACACCTTTCCCCCTGTCTCTTATACACATCTGACGCTGCCGACG
>UQVD01000072.1 GCA_900544385.1 uncultured Collinsella sp. | reverse complement strand
CGAGATACTGATCGGTCTCGTGGGCTCGGAGATGTGTATAAGAGACAGATGGGCACCCAGGCGTGATACTGGGTCTCGCGATGCCACGGCATGCTCATGGCATCCGTATCCTCATGCTCATTGGTGCGGATATGACGCTTGCCATCAAGGAACGCCTCGGCAATGAGCTCGGCCACATGTGCGATGGAATGCGTACCAAAGATGACATTGACGTTATCGACGTTGGTGAGCAGGCCCTCGCCATCGCGCTGCGCGATGCAACCACCAACGGCAACCACACGCTTGCCCGAGGGTGAGGGCGGGAGGCTCTTACAAGAGTTGCACTGACCGTACAGGCGAGTATCGGCGGCCTCGCGCACGCAGCATGTCATGAAGATAACAATATCGGCATGCTCGGGATCGAGCGCCATGAGGCAACCATACGAATCGAGCAGACCGCTCACGCGCTCAGAGTCGTGCTGATTCATCTGGCAGCCAAAGGTGCGGATAAAGTAGGTTTTACCGGCAAGAATATCGCGTACGGAACGCTGGTCCATGTGCATAAGTCCTAACGATGGAGAGGGGGGGCGAATCGAGGCAAGCAGAAGCTATGCCACAGGCTTAACATCATCCATGACGACGTTATCCATAGCAGCTCGATTGATCTGGTGAACGTAAATAGAAAGACGGATGGCCGTGCGCGACTCCCCGTTAATAAGGATGTCGGAGAACACGGGCGCGCAGGAAATATCAAAACCGGTTGGAATCAAAAAACCGCGCGCGATAGCCACAGCCTTTATGGCCTGGTTGACCGCACCGGCGCCGACACACTGAATGTTGACGGGCACACCATCCTTGACCATGCCGGCGATGGCGCCGGCAACGGACGCGGGCGATGATTTGCTTGATACCTTCAGGCAATCCATGAAGAAACTCCTGCGTTTAAAAGTACGTTTTAACTGCAATAACTGTATCGTACCGAGTGGACTCGGTAAAGGCACTATTCCTCTTTGGCAAGATCGAAGGTCACAGTGATTCGATCACGCGAAACGCGAATCTTTGGGTCGCCGCAAAGGTTGAGATAGTACCGGGCGGCAAGGTCATTAAAGTCGCGCTCCACAGCACGCGAAAACTGTGCCATGTCATCCTTGGCAATACGAAGCCCGCGACGATCCTTCGCGAGATCGACAGGAGCCGGCGCATGCGAGGACGAATCACGCTCGCGCAGCAGACGCGCGGTCACACCGCGAACGGGCTTAATCTGCCCTGCCAAAATGCGATGGGCCGTGCGCTCGGACATCTCAAGACCCAAACCCGAGCAGATACGAATAAAGTCCTCGGCATCAGAGGCAAGGCCTAAACGATCGACAACCGGAAGCTCGCTCTCGTCATCAATAAACAGGAGACGAGACGTATCGAGCCGACTTGACGCCTGAGCATAAAGGGTCGCGGCAATCTCAGACGGAGAACCAAGATAGACATCGCAACCACGCAGCTCCTCGAGCGCAAACTCACAGGCAGCGCGAATAATATTATGCGGGCCGCGAGCACAGACATAACGTCCGTCCTCATCCTTGACGGCCTGGGGCCAGCTGGACTGATCGGCACGCTCACTGAGGCGGTCGGCTGCAACGCTCACCTTAAAGGCTGAACCAAGATCGACGCCGGACGTGACCACACGGGCCTCGTCGGTGTTCTGCTTGATCGAAAACAATGCCATGCCACGACCGTGAACGCCCCAACGGTCCATCTTCATGCTCTCGAGCTTGGAGGTAACGCGGGCATCGAAGATTCGCTCTTGCATATCCTGCGGAACGCCCGAACCGTTATCCAGAAAGACAAGCGTGCGGACGCCATCTTCCTTGGTCGTGGCGAGATAGACCTTGTCGGCGCCGGCATCGCGAGCATTACGGAGCATTTCGATGACGATATCCTCGACATGCTGAATGTCGTGTTTTGCCTGGCGCCGCTCGGCCTCCGAAACGCGGAGGCGGACATACCCCTCGCCAAGGTTCTCCTCGACGCGAAGGTTGCCCTCCCCCGACATCGACGCGATAAATGAGATGAGCTCGTTCGCGTCGCTCATGTTATTTAGCGATATCGACAGCGCGGCTCTCGCGAATCACGACGACGCGCACCTGACCGGGATACTCCATCTCTTCCTCGATCTGATGGGCGATATCGTGAGCCAGGACCGTGGACTGGGCATCGGAGATCTTGTCCGGCTGAACCATGACGTGGACCTCGCGACCAGCCTGCATGGCATAGGTACGCTCGACGCCTTCATGGGAGTTGGCAATCTCCTCGAGCTTCTCAAGACGCTTGATGTAGTTCTCGGCAGACTCGCGACGGGCACCGGGGCGAGAGGCGGAGACGGCATCGGCGGCCTGTACCAGGACATCGAGCACCGTGTTGGGGTCGACATCGGCATGGTGAGCCTCGATAGCGTGAACGATAACGGGCTTCTCGCCATAACGGCGGGCAAGCTCGGCGCCGATGACGGCATGCGGGCCCTCGACGTCGTGGTCGATTGCCTTGCCCAGGTCGTGCAGCAGGCCGGCGCGCTTAGCGGTCACAACGTCCAGGCCAAGCTCGGAAGCCATCACGCCGCACAGATCGGAAACCTCGAGGGAGTGCTGAAGCACATTCTGACCAAACGAGGTACGGTAGCGCAGGGCACCAAGGGTCTTGACGATCTCGGGGTGCAGGTCGTGGATACCGGTATCAAAGGCAGCCTGCTCGCCAGCCTCGCGCACGCGCTGCTGAACCAGGTCGGCAGCCTTGTGATACATCTCCTCAATGCGGGCGGGGTGAATGCGGCCGTCAGCAATGAGGTTCTCGAGGGCAACACGGGCGGTCTCACGACGGACCGGGTCGAAGCTCGAAAGAACGACGGTCTCAGGCGTGTCGTCGATCACGAGGTTGACGCCGGAAACCTGCTCGAAGGTCCGGATGTTGCGACCCTCGCGACCGATGATACGGCCCTTGAGGTCATCAGAGGGAATGTGCACGGAGGTAACGGTGACCTCGGCTGTGTGGTCGGCAGCGCAGCGCTGAATCGCTAGGGACAGAATCTCCTGGGCGGTCTTGTGGCACTCGGCGCGAACCTGCTGCTCGGACTCGCGAATGATCGTGGCAGCCTCGTGGGTGACCTCGCCGCGAACCTTATCGAGGAGCTCCTTGTGGGCGTCCTCACGGGTCAGGTCGGCGATACGCTCGAGCTCGGAGGTCTGCTTGGCGCAGAGCTCCTCAAGCTCGCGGGAGCGCTTCTCGACCTGACCGGCCTGGCTGGACAGCTGGTGCTCACGCTTGTCGAGAGCGTCGTTTCGGCGATCAAGGGACTCCTCGCGCTGCATCACACGGTTCTCGAGCGTACGAATCTCGCTCTTACGCTGCTTGTCCTCGGCCTCGGCGGCCTGCTTGTTCTTGATGATCTCCTCTTTAGCCTCGAGCAGAGCCTCTTTTTTGAGGGTCTCGGCCTGACGCTTAGCATCACCGATCAGGGACTCAGCCTGTGCGTGTGCCGACTGGATCTTTTCGTCGGCCTCGTGAAGACTACCCTGCTTGGCGGTGCGCATGTAGGCAATGGCGGCGATGGCACCCAAAACGATGCCAACGAGCGCTGCGATGATAGTCATGCTCACTCCTTTTTATGGATTCGTTACACAACAAAGCGAACCGTCCTTACGAACGGCTCGCGACATTTGAGTAATATGGGCGCAGCTTATGCGGGTCGGATACAGATAAACATATAAACAAACTCATCACAGATGAGCACATATCACAAAGCAAATGACAGTGTTTATCGTACGTTGAACCACAACAACTGTCAAATAAATGGCCCCGGCACGGCGGCTAAAACACGGTGAACGGCAGGGCCACAAAACACATACGCCTAAACCGCACATTCCTCGCGTTCGGCATCGAGACGTGCCTTAACGGCATCGGCGGCGACGTGATACGAGAAGCCCTTGCCCATCAAAAACCGAACCAGTTTTTCGAATTCGCGCGTCTCTGGAACACGCCGCTTGGCGAGCAGGGCTGACGCACGCGCCAAATCGTCTTCGACGGCAAAATAATCCTCGGGATAACCGGGAATGTCATCGAGCACGACATGACGGCGCTTGAGCTCGGTCTCGATTTTGCGCTGTCCCCAACCGCGCCGCTTGCGCTCCTCGATAAAGTACGAGCAAAAGCGGCTCTCGTCTAAAAAACGATACTCGGTGGCGCGCTCGACGGCGAAATCGATCGCAGGCTGGTGAAAGCCGTAGCGAGCCAGCTTGTCACGGACCTCACCCGTCGCATGGTCGCGGCGCGATAACATCTCGGTCACCATGGTAAGTGCACATTTACGCTCAATGAGCTGCACCGCCTCACGGAAGTTGTCCCAATCACAGGGAAGATCGGGGCGGTTTTTGACATACAGCCGCGCGACCCGCACGGGAATCCAAATGGACCGCTCAAAACCGCCCTCAAGCTCACAATCGATATGTGCGCAAGGCTTTTTGGACGCATACCCGCTCGAGAACGAGGAGGCCGCCTTCTTATCGGGAAAGACGACCGTGGCCTCGGTCACCGTATACGACATGAGCGTAACCGCTACTCGTCGTCATCATCGAGCATGGCGGAACCATCGATGGCGTAAAGCTCGTCAAACTCCTCAGGCGCAGGCTGATCGGTCAGCTCGACCTCGGACGGAGCATCGTCATCAAACTCAAGTCCACAGGCAAGGCGGACCTTATGCTCAATCTCGTCGGCACAATCGGGGTGTTCGCGCAGGAACGCCTTGGCGGCCTCGCGACCGTTGCCGAGCTTATCCTCGCCATAGGCAAACCAGGAGCCCATCTTCTTGCAAATGCCGCACTCGACAGCCATGTCCAGAATCGAGCCCTCCTTAGAGATGCCCGTACCGTACATGATGTCGAACTCAGCAGAACGGAACGGAGCTGCCACCTTGTTCTTAACGACCTTGGCGCGCACGCGGTTACCGATAACCTCGTCCTTAAGCTTAATGCTGTCGATGCGGCGAATGTCGATACGCACCGAAGAGAAGAACTTAAGGGCGCGGCCGCCCGTCGTGGTCTCGGGGTTGCCGAACATGACGCCGATCTTCTCACGCAGCTGGTTAATGAAGATGCACGTCGTGTTGGACTTGGACAGCGAGCCGGCGAGCTTGCGGAGCGCCTGGCTCATCAGGCGAGCCTGAAGACCGACCGTAGTGTCGCCGATTTCTCCCTCGATCTCGGCACGCGGGGTCAGCGCGGCGACGGAGTCGACGACGATAGCATCGATGGCGCCGGAACGCACGAGCATGTCAACAATCTCGAGCGCCTGCTCACCCGTATCGGGCTGGGAAATCAGTACCTCGTCGATATCCACGCCAATGCGCGCGGCATACGTGGGATCAAGCGCGTGCTCGGCATCGATAAATGCCACAACGCCACCCATTGCCTGGGCCTCGGCCAGGATCTCGAGCGAAAGCGTCGTCTTACCGGAGGACTCAGGACCGTAAATCTCGACGATACGGCCGCGCGGCACGCCGCCGATACCCAGCGCGGCATCGAGGGCCAGGGCGCCCGTGGGAATGGCCTCGACCTCGAGCTCGGGGCCACCGTCGCCGTACCTCATGATGGAACCCTGGCCGAATTTCTTCTCGATCTCGGCCTTGGTGGTGGCGATCATCTCATCGCGCTCTTTACCCGTCGTGCGAGCATGAACGGTACGTACGGGACCTGAATTCTTGGCCATGAATAGCCCTCCTCTTAACAACCTGCATCGATAATAAACGAACGGCTGTTCGTGGTCAACCGTTCAGGCCAATCATATGCAGGCGGTCTTTCCAAAACCCAACCAAACGCCGACCAAACACTGACCAAATACTTGACCACAAAGGACCAAATATGAACAAGGCAGGCAAAAATACATCTACAACCAGCACAAACGCTAAATTTGTCAGAGGTCCCTATCTCCACAATTAAGGGGCTCGAAGGCCCCTTAAAACATGTCTATTCCATAGAGTTGAGCACAAGGGCAATGCGCCCCAATGCCTCCGCGACCGCATGGGCACGAACACACGAACGGTCGCCCTCATAGTGGCAGCGCACAGAGTCCACGACCGGCACGCCCCCATCGGCGGAACGATGCGCCCAGCCAATATAGAAAGTGCCCGCCGGATCGTCCTCAGTGCCACCGCCGGGGCCGGCATAACCCGTTGCGCTCACTGCAATATCGCTCTGGTACAGCTCCAGCGAACCCACCGCCATCTCGCGCGCGGTCTGATGCGACACTGCGGTATAGCGGTCGAGCGTCTCCTGCTCAACACCAAGAACACGATGCTTAATCTCATCGCAATAGGTCACCGCACCGCCACGCAGCACCGCCGAGGCGCCCGGGATATCGGCAATCGTCGAGGCGATCATACCCGCCGTCAGCGACTCAGCCGTCGAAACCGTCACGCCCCGAGCGCTCGCGCGCTCGACAATATCACGCGCCAGCTCCTCGTTATGTGCGGAAATCTGCTCAAAAGAGTCCGTCATACCCACCAGGACCTAGACCGAAAAGACGATCTTGCGGCAGTTCCAGAAGTACTGGGCGCCCGAGATAACGGTCAGGACAACGGCAACGGCGTACAGGAAGCGCGACACCGAGTAGATGCCGAGCGTCAGCGCCACCGGGCCAAGGTGCAAGCCGGCCATAGCAAAAACGCACAGGTAACCGCAAATGGAGACCATCGTGGTTGCCGTCTTGTACTTGCCGAGCTTATCGGCCGCAACGACCACACCGGCCGCACTCGCGACCATGCGAAGGGCGCTCACCAGCAGCTCGCGGAACAGGATAATGAACACGGACCACACGGTCACCGCGCCAAAATCCAAGAACAGCAGCAGGGCCGAGAACACGAGCAGCTTATCGGCGATGGGGTCCAAGAATTTACCGAAGTCGGTGATCTCGTTGCGCGAACGCGCCAGATAACCGTCGACCTTATCGGTGCACGACAGGATCACATACAGAATGAAGGCAGCGGCGGCGAGCGGGCCGTCGAAGGTGCTCCAATCCGTACCGGCAACACTCGTGTGAGAAAGCGCCGACACGATCATGAACACCGGGATAAAGACGATGCGAACGCACGTCACGATGTTGGCGGGCGTCCAGACACTCGTCAGTTCCTTATTGCTCTCGTTAGCCACGACGCTCTCCTACTCCACAACATGACCGATAAGCTCATAGCAGAAGCTATCGGTAAACTCGACGGTCAGAATATCGCCCACGGACGCCTCGCTGGCGTCCAGATGCACCGCGCCATCGGAATCGGGCGCCTGGAACCAGGCATGGCCGATCAACTCGGCGCCATCCTCGGTCTCTTCGATACCGTCGACGATCACCTGGGCGCGCTCGCCCACATGTGCGGCAGTGGCGGCAAAACCGAGCGACTCGGCCAGGTCCATGGCCTCCTGGGCGCGCTCGAGCTTGACCTCTTCGTCGACCTGTCCGTCCATCTTGGCGGCCAGGCTGCCCTCCTCCTGCGAGTATGCAAAGACACTCGTGTAGTCAAAGCCGACGGTGTCCATAAAGTCGATAAGGTCGCGGAACTCGTCGTCGGTCTCGGTCGGGAAACCGACCATGGCCGTGGAACGAATCACGATGCCGGGGATGCGCTCGCGAAGGTCGCGGAACAGATCCTCGAGCTCCTGGCGCGAACCGGAGCGACGCATGGCCTTGAGAATGCGCGCGTCGCAGTGCTGCACGGGGATATCGATATAGGGCAGCACCTCGGGCGTATCGCGAATCGTCTCGATGAGTTCGTCAGTCATGCCCTCGGGCTGCAGATAGAGCACGCGGATCCACACGTTATGAGGACGCACCGCCTCAGCAACGGCCTGCAGCAGCTGCGCCAGATTGCGCGGCGCGCCCTCGGCGAGGTCCTCGTCGGCGAAGTCGGTACCCCAGATGCCCGTGTCCTGACCGATCAGAACGATCTCGCGGACGCCACCGGCGACCAGGTCGCGTACCTCGGAGATGATGCTCTCGGCATTGCGCGAGTGGTAACGACCGCGGATATACGGGATCATGCAGAAGCTGCAGAAGCGGTTGCAGCCATCGGAAATCTTGACGTAGGCGACAGCACCCTCGACGGTACGTTTGACCTGCGGGATATAGGCTGCAATCTCACGCTCGACACCCAGCACGCCATCGATGACCGCCACGATGCCATCTTCCTCGTCGGCCTTCACAAAGGCAGCGACCTCGGGCAGCTCGTCAGGCAGGTCATCGCCATAGCGCGACGGCACGCAGCCGCACATGACGATGGGGCAAGAACGAACGCCGTCCTGAACCTCGTTGGCGAGCTCGAGCGTGGTCTCGATGCTCTCGGACGTTGCGGAGGCGAGGAACGAGCAAGTATTGACGATGGCGATATCGGCATCCTGCGGGTCGAATGCCTCCTCGTAGCCCGCGGCGGTCAAAAGAGAACGCATGCGGTCGGTGTCAACCTCGTTCTTAGCGCACCCGAGGGTGATGTAGAGCACGGAGCCCAACGGTGTATCCATGTTGGAGAGCGGTCCTTTCGATTGATATTAGCGGTAGTTGGTGAACTGCAGCGGCTGGCCGTAGTCCTGGTCGCGCAGGAACTGAATCACGGTCTGCAACGCGTCCTTCGAAGCAGAGGAAACACGCAGCTTGTCGGCCTCGATGGTCACCTTGACCTTGAGCTTTTGATCCTTGATGTCCTTGTTGATCTTCTTGGCGGTCGCCTGGTCGATACCCTCGACGATATGGCCGAGCACGCGCACGGTGCCGCCCGATGCCGCCTGCGGAGCATCCCACGAGACAGCCTTGAGGTCGATGTCGCGCTTGATGAGCTTGGAGCTCAGCACGTCGACAATCTGTTTGGAGACAAAGTCGGCCGGGGCGTTGATCGTAAAGAGCTTGTCGCCCTTCGAAAGCTCGATCGTGGCGCCGGAATCCTTAAGGTCATAGCGCTGGGAAATCTCGCGCGTGGTCTGCTGGAAGGCGTTGTCGACCTCTTGCATGTTGACCTCGGACACGACGTCGAAGCTGGAATCTTTAGCCATGATGTTTCCTTTCGCGTACGAGCGGCCTAGTAGCTATCGTACGAATTGTCGGTAGAATCGGTGGGTGTCTGACCGTCAGCTGCGGTATCGGCGCCATCCGTGGACTGGGCATCGGTACCGTCGGTGGTATCGGTACCATCGGTGGTGTCGGTACCATCAGAACTTTCACCATTCTCGGAATCAGACGTCTCCTTCTTGGGAACGGTGATCGTCACACGCGCCACGCCCGAGGTCTTGGTATCGTAACGAACCTTTTCACCGTTCTTGGTAACGGTGACATCGGAAGGCTTGGACGTGGTGATCTCGATCGAAGACTCGGGCGTGTACTCCTGCTCAAAGGGGCCAGTCGCCTGGGCGCCATAGACCGACTTGCCGTCAACCTTGACCTCAATCCACGCGGTCTTTCCCTTGGCAACGGAGACTTTGACCTTCGTGACCTCGTTCTCTTCCTTCTTGGCCGTCGTCTTGGTGGCGTCCGAATCAGTCGACTCATCCGTCGCCTCATCGGTGTCATCGTCCTCGTCGACCGTTTCGGTCTTCTTAGAAGACTTCTTGGTCGTCGTCTTGGTAGCAGTGGGCGTCTCGGGCGTGGTCTCGGGCGCCGAAGATGCGCAGCCGCGCAGAAGCACCACGATGAGCACAATCAACAGCAGCGCAACGGCACCGATGCCGGCGTAGACGATACGCGGATCGAGCCCGTTGTTTTGAGGAGTACGGGATCTGCCGCGTCCACGACCGGAACTGCTGCGGCCGCCTCCCTGAGGCATACGACCACGATTGCTATCGGAACGGCCGCGATAGCCACCCTGGCCCTGAAGGCTGCGCTGACCCGAGCGGGGCGCAAGTTCACCGCGGCCTTGATAGCCACGCTGGCCCGAACGCGGAGCCGAAGAGCGCTGGCCATACGGCTGTGATTGAGAGCGAAGACGCGGCGTCACCTGCGTGGTATCGGCATCCGCATAGCTGTCTCTTATACACATCTCCGAGCCCACGAGACCGATCAGTATCTCG
>UQVD01000071.1 GCA_900544385.1 uncultured Collinsella sp. | reverse complement strand
GTGTTGGCGGCGGACGGCCGACCCGTCGCCGAGTTTGGCTTGCGTCGTGCCCAGGGTCCCGATGGCGGTCTGGCCGTCGCCCGCGCGAGCTACGTTGCCGGCTGCTCCTCTACGTCTAATGTGCTCGCCGGTCGTCGCTACGGTATTCCCGTCTTTGGCACGCATGCGCACAGCTGGGTGATGAGCTTCGATTCCGAGCTCGAGGCCTTCCGTGCCTTTGCCAAGTCGAGCCCCAAGAACTGCACACTGCTCATCGACACCTACGACGTGCGCGAGGGCTGCGAGCATGCCATTACGGTTGCCAAGGAGATGGAGGCGGTGGGCGAGCGCCTGTCGGCCATTCGCATTGACTCGGGTGACCTCGCCAAGCTCTCCAAGTATGTCCGCGGCCGTTTTGATGCCGAGGGCCTGCCCTATGTGGGAATCTCGGTTTCCAATGATTTGGACGAGTACACGATTCAGTCACTGATCGACCAGGGTGCGCCTATCGATAGCTTTGGCGTGGGTACCAAGCTCGCGACCTGCTACGATCAGCCGGCGCTGGGCGGCGTGTACAAGCTCTCCGCTCGCCGTGCGAGCGAGACGGACCCGTGGACGCCGGTGGTCAAGCTCTCCGAGCAGCCCTACAAGCGCACGATCCCGGGCGTGCAGCGCGTCCGCCGTTATTACGACGGCTTTGGCGGCCCGATCTGCGACATGATCTATGACGAGGACCATTTGGCGGGGGAGGGCACCGCGCGTGGCAATACCCTCGTGGCCGTGAACGATGCCGCCCTGGTGACCGATGTGTCGGAGCTTGAGTATCGCGAGCTGCTGGCGCCGATCGTGCGCAATGGCAGCGCCGTTGCCCCGCGCGAGAGCATCGAGGACGCACGAGAGCGTTGCACCTGGGCACTGGACCATCTTGATCCGGTCTACAAGCGCTTCCTGTACCCGCAGACCTATGTGGTGGGCATGGAGCAGGGCCTGGCTCAGGTGCGCGACGAGCTCGTGCGCAAGAACATGGCCGCGGCTTCTGCCTTCCCCTGGGCAAAATGATCCGAAGGGGACGGAGGAAAACGGATCATTTTCTCGCCCGCCCGCTCAATATTCGATTGGTTTGACGCATGACGACTTCTTATAAAACGATGGTGGTAAAGATCGGTTCGTCCACGGTTGTGGGCGCCGACGGCAAGGTCAACCGCGCCTTTATCGGCGGGCTTGCCGATCAGGCCGCAGCGCTGCGCAAGCTCGGCTGGCGCCTGGTCGTGGTGAGCTCGGGCGCTATCGCCTGTGGCTATCCCGTACTGGGCTTCGACCGCAAGCCGGTCGGAGACCTGCCGAGCCTGCAGGCCTGCGCCTCGGCTGGTCAGTGTATCATCTCGTCGGCCTACGACGAGGAGTTTCATGCGCGCGACCTGCTCACCTCGCTCGTGCTGCTCACGCGCCACGACACGGCCCGCCGCACGTCCTACCTGCACGCGCGCGACGCTCTGCTGCGCCTGGTGGAGCTTGGCGTGGTGCCGGTTGTCAACGAGAACGATACCGTTACCGTCGACGAGATCAAGTTTGGCGACAACGACACGCTGGCGGCGCTTGTGAGCTGCCTGGTTTCTGCCGATCTGTGCGTGACGCTGTCGGACATTGATGGCCTCTATACCGCCAATCCACATGAGGACCCCACGGCCGAGTTCGTCCCGGTCGTGCATAAGATCGATGCCAAGATCATCGCCTCGGCGGGCGATTCTTCGACCTCGGTGGGTACGGGCGGCATGATCACCAAGATTCGCGCGAGCCGCATTTTGATGACGGCGGGCATTCAGAGCGTGATTTGCTCGGGCGAGGAGCCCGATGCGCTCGTGCGCCTCGCCCGCGGCGAGAGCGTGGGCACACTGTTCGATCCGCCGGCGGAGCGCCTGGACATTGCGCCCCGCAAGCTGTGGATCGCACTGGGCGACAAGGCGCATGGCTCGGTGACGGTCGACGATGGTGCTGCGAAGGCGCTGGTCAACCATGGCTCTTCCTTGCTTGCGGTGGGTATTCGCGAGGTCGATGGCGCGTTTGCCGAGGGCGATGTACTCGACGTGTGCGACCCGAGCGGCATGGTTGTCGCCCGCGGTATCGCCGAGGCCGATTCGGACGTGCTGGAGCTTGCAGCGGGACGCCGCCAGGACCAGATTGCCGGCAACCGCCTGCTGGCAGACCTGGCCGAGAAGCCCGCAATCCATCGAGATAATCTGATCGTCTTCGCCTAACCAATTGACGCTGCAAACGCCCCTAAGCGGCAATCTGACGTTCAATTGTCGGGCATGACCAAAAGGTCAATGCCCTCCTCTTTCACGTCACCTTGCTCGCTTAGGGGCGTTTTCGCTTTCTGTCCTCTTCCTGCAATGTTGCTGTTCTCGGCACTTAGGGACGTTCCTTTTGTGCCGGCAGGCGGGGACACTCCTTTGCTAGAAGATCTGGCGCAGGTCTCCGCGGTTGAGGGCTTCGTCGAAGAGGTGCTTGAATACCACGTTGCCGTGCAGGCCATCGTGCTCAAACTCGTTCGTCACCCAGGCATGCGAGTTGCCCACGCGGCTGAGCGTGTCGAGCTGCAGGCCCGAATCGACGTACATGTCGTCGAAGTACACCGCAGCCTGGAGCGGTACTTCGTTGCAGGCCAGGCGTTGCGGGTCGTATATCTTGTCCCAGCTGGTGTCTTCCATCAGCAGATCCATCGCGGGCTTGAAGGGCTTGAGCTCGGGCATCTGCTCAAACATCCACGGGAACATGGCCTCGCCGGTAAACATGAGCGGGCGCGCAAGCGTGTCGAACTCGGCGCGATGGGCTTTCTCCTCTGCTGCGGCCCAGCGAATTGGCATCGTGTCGCCATCGGCGTAGATGAACTCCTGCAGCGTCCAGTACAGCGGATTCGTGCGCGTGTTGGTGCACTCGAAGGCGCGCATCAAAAAGCTGTCGGATACCGAGGAGCCGCAGTTCAGCGTACCGTCGCCATCAACAAACGCATGGTCGATAATCCAGTGCATGCGCTCAAAGCTCGGCTTCATGCCAAAGTCGCTGCCCATGAGCTGCAGGCGTTCGACCGTCATCGGCGAGCCGTCGGGTAGCACGGGTTTTTGTTCCTCGAGGGCATCTGCCAGGGCCGCCACTCGCTCGACATCGGCGGGGTAGCGGTCGTAATACTGCTGGGTCTTGGCCGCCATGCGCGGGAAGGTGTGCGCGTAGACCTCGCTGGCGCTCGCCGGCACGTGCGGAATGCCGCCGCAGGTAAAGCTTGCCGCCACGCCCTCGGGGAAGAGCGACAGGTAGCTCAACGTCAAAAAACCGCCGTAGCTCTGCCCGAGTGTGACCCAGGGCTTGCCGCCAAAGCCCACTAGGCGCAGGTACTCAAAATCGCGCACGATGGAGCTGGCGAGGTGGCGCTTGAGGAAGTCCGCCTTCGAGCGGGCCGCATCGGCTCCTGCTGCCTCGGCGCGATCGCCCAAGGCGGCAATCGTGCGCCCGTCTACGCAGCTGCTGCGCCCGGTACCGCGCTGGTCGGGCAGGACGACGCGGAAATGCTTGACGGCCTCCTCGATCCAGCCATCGCTTGTGGGCGACAGCGGACGCGGGCTCTCGCCGCCGGGGCCGCCCTGCAAAAAGAGGAGGAGCGGCAAGTCGTCGTTAATGCGGTCGGGCGCGCAAACCACGCGGTAGAAGAGCTTGATGCTTTCGGGTGCACCGGCGATGGGCGCCGGCATGGCGCCGCGGCGCATGGTACTGCCGACGGCCAAAAGCATGGGCTCCAGGCCGCGCCAGTCGAGGGGGACGTCGATGCTGTGGTCCTCGACATAGAGACCGGGGACGTGGTACGAAGTGATGAGGGCCATGTGACGCTTCCATTCGTTGCGGTGTTTCGGGTTGACCAATTCTACCGCCGTCTGCGAGGATGCGTGCAAATCGGCTACCATGGTTGGCAAACATCTAAGAGAAAGGGCCGTTCATGTCGGTCGATATAGCCACGTATGTCCACGATCTTGCCGTTGAGGCCAAGGCCGCTTCGGGCGCGCTTGCCACGGCGAGCGATGTCCAGCGCCAGGAGGCCGTGCGCGCCATGGCCGCGGCGCTGCGCGACGGCGTTGATTCCATCGTTGCCGCCAATGAGCTCGATATGTCCGCGGCGCGCGATGCGGGCACCTCGGCGGGGCTTCTCGACCGTCTGCTGCTGACGCCCGAGCGCGTCGAGGGCATGGCCGCCGGCCTGGAGAAGCTCGCTGAGCTGCCCGATCCTGTCGGCCGCGTACTCGACCACCGCGTGCTTGCAAGCGGTGTGGACCTGACCCGCGTGAGCGTGCCGCTGGGCTTGGTCGCCATGGTGTATGAGGCTCGTCCCAACGTGACGGCAGATGCCGCGGGCATCTGCATCCGCACTGGCAACGCCTGCATTCTGCGCGGCGGCTCGCTGGCGTATCACTCGTGCGCCATGATTACCGAGCTGCTGGCCGATGCCCTCGAGGCGCAGGGCTTCCCGCGCGAGGCCGTCTCGATGATCGAGTCTACCGACCGCGAGGCAACCGGCGAGCTCATGAAGCTTCGCGGCATCGTCGATGTGCTCATTCCGCGTGGCGGTGCGGGCCTGATCCAGCGCTGCGTGCGTGAGTCGCTCGTTCCGGTGATCGAGACGGGTACGGGCAATTGCCATATCTACGTTCATGAATCCGCCGACTTCGATAAAGCGCTCAATATTATCATCAATGCCAAGACCCAGCGCGTGGGCGTGTGCAATGCCGCCGAGTCGCTGCTGGTCGACCGTGCCGTGGCAGATTCGTTTTTGCCGGCGGTCGTGGCCGTGCTGCACGACCACGGTGTGCTGATTCACGGCGACGAGGCCACGTGCGCCGCATGCGCCGATGCCGGTCTTGCCGAGGGCGATGATTTTGTTGCCGCTACCGAGGAGGACTGGGGCCGCGAGTATCTGGCGCTCGAGATGAGCGTGAAGGTCGTGGCGAACGAGGACGAGGCTATCGCGCACATCAACCGCTACGGCACCATGCATTCCGAGGCCATCATCGCCGAGGACGAGGATGCCTGCGAGCGCTTCCTGGATGCGGTCGATGCCTCGGCCGTGTATGCCAACGCCAGCACGCGTTTTACCGACGGCGGCGAGTTTGGCCTGGGCGCCGAGATCGGCATCTCGACCCAAAAGCTCCACGCCCGCGGCCCCTTTGCCGCCGAGGCCCTCACCACCTATAAATACAAGCTCCGCGGCACCGGCCAGGTTCGCCCCTAAACCCCTCGCAAGCGAAAAACCACCACAAAGGTGCCTGTCCCCTTTGTGGTGGTTATAGGTGGCGTGGGCGGTTAGGCCTGGAAGGTGTCGCGGTCGGGCGCGAAGGACTGCATGGCCGCGATGGTACGGTCGAAGAGCTCGGGGAGCTCCCAGCCCAGCATCTCGGCGCCCTGCGAAATCACGTCGCGCGAGCAGCCGGCGGCAAAGCGCTTGTCCTTGAACTTTTTCTTGAGCGACTTAGTCGTAAAGTCCATGACGCTCTTGCTCGGACGCATGATCACGGCAGCACCGATCAGACCAGTGAGCTCGTCGCATGCAAACAGGATTTTTTCCATCTGCAGCTCGGGCTTGGGCAGCGAGGTGTTGAAATCGGACGTGTGCGTCTGAATAGCGCGAATGAGATCGGGAGAGGCGCCCTCGCCCTCGAGGATCTCGGCCGCATAGATAGTGTGGTTCATGGGGTCGTCCTCATGCTCCTCCCAATCCAGGTCGTGCAGCAGGCCGACGATGCCCCAAAACTCCTCGTTCTCGGGGTCGAACTCGCGCGCAAAGTAGCGCATGGTGCCCTCGACCGTTTCGCCGTGGGTGATGTGGAACGGGTCTTTGTTGTGCTCGTTGAGCAATTCGAACGCACGGTCGCGGGTGATTCCGGCGGAAAGCGGCTCTTCCATAAAAGACTCCTTGTGTTCGTAGGTATCGCTAAGAATGAATACTACTAGAACGACTAGAACGAAAAAAACCACCACAAAGGTGCCTGTCCCCTTTGTGGTGGTTTTGGCGTGGGCAGGTTAGTTGAGGGCGGCTTGGGCTAGACGGGCTTCGGCGGCCTCTTCGGTGACGCCCAGGGCCACGGCGAACTCCTCGATGGAGCGGCGCTTGGCTTCCTTGAGTACGCGCATGTAATAAGAGCTGGGCTTTTTATCTGCTTCCTCGGCCTGGCGAATACGGTGCATCATGGTTTTTGCCACGCGTACCGTCTCGGGCGCGCCCAGCTTGAGCTGCTGCTTAAAGTGCGTCTCCTCGAGCGAGCTATTGCGCTCGGTAAAGGTGTCGCACTCCAGCTCGTCGTAGTGGCTCAGCAGGTGCTCGGCATCTTGCTGGGAGATAGCGGCATGCAGACGGTCGGCCTGCGCCACGGGGTACATGAGAATCGTCTGCGCATGTCCCTGCTTGGCCTCGAGCAACAACATGGGCTGCGGCGTGTCGTCCCTAAAGCCGACGACGGTGCAGACTCCCTGACCCGGATGAATGACGTGTTGACCGATTGAGAACATGCTACCTCCAACTTATACGAATTTGCGTATGTTAAGAATACCACGCTGACGTGCGCAAACCATTACTTTATGCAGGAAAAGCACACAACTTCGATAGGTTAGAGTATTCGATAATTAGAACGGCTTATTCATACGTTTATGCATTTCTAGAACGTGTATAAACTGCAGGCAAACCGCCAACTTTGTACCGTCGCGCAAGAGCGGTAGTTATTTTTGTGCATATGCAATATCTATTAGCTTTACCCTGCGACAGTAGTTACCGCTTGTGATAGAGTGCTACAAACTCTGGCTTTTGCCCTACGAGTGACCAAGAGCTCGGGGGCTTTAACACAAGGAGGATCTATGCCCGAGAAGATTGAAGAGCTGGTACGCGCTGCGCTTGCTGCGGCCCAGGAGGCCGGCGACCTTTCCGCATTTGAACTTGACGATTGCGCTATCGAGCGACCGGCTGATACTTCTCATGGCGAGTGGACCTCCACCATGGCCCTGAAGTCCGCCAAGCTGGCTCACTGCGCCCCGCGCAAGATCGCCGAGGCCGTCGTTGCCCATATGCCCGAGGACCCCGCGATCGAGAAGGTCGAGATCGCCGGTCCCGGCTTCATCAACTTCTACCTCTCCGTCGCCGTCAAGAACGCCATCTTTGGCGAGGCCCGCGAGAAGGGTATGGACTTCGCTAAGTCCAACGTCGGTGGCGGCCTGAAGACCCAGGTCGAGTTCGTCTCCGCCAACCCCGTCGGCCCCATGCACATCGGTCATGGTCGCTGGGCCGCTCTGGGCGACTCCCTTTGTCGTGTGATGGACCACGCCGGTTATGACATCCAGCGTGAGTTCTACATCAACGACCACGGCTCTCAGATGAACACCTTCGGTAACTCCATCAGCACGCGCTATATGCAGCTTGCCGACATCATCGCCAAGCAGGGCGTGGATATCGACGAGGCTCACAAGCTGTTGATCGCCGACCGCGACGCTTTTGTTGCCGACGAGAACGACGAGCATCCCGAGACCCATCCGTATCAGGACAACTTTGCCGAGACTCTGGGCAAGGACTCCTACGGCGGCGACTACGTCATCGACGAGGCCGCCGAGTTCTGGCGCACCGACGGCGATAAGTGGGTCAACGCTGATCCGCAGGAGCGCATGGAGAGCTTCCGCGAGCGCGGCTATGTAAAGATGGTCGACAACATGCGTGACCTTTGCCATGCCGTTAACTGCGACTTCGATCGTTGGTTCTCCGAGCGCTCTCTGTACGTGAAGGACACCGAGGGCGAGACCGCCGGCACCTCCGCCGTCGACCGCGCTTTTGAGAAGCTCGACAAGATGGGCTACCTCTATACCAAGGACGGCGCCCTGTGGTTCCGCTCCACCGACCTGGGCGATGACAAGGACCGCGTCCTGATCAAGTCCGATGGCGAGTACACCTACTTCGCCTCCGACGTCGCCTATCACTGGGATAAGTTCCAGCGCGTCGACCACGTCATCGACATCTGGGGCGCCGACCACCACGGCTACATCGAGCGCGTCCGCTGCGTCTGCGACGCTCTTGGCTATCCCGGCAAGTTCGAGGTTCTGCTGGGCCAGCTCGTCAACCTGCTGCGCAACGGCAAACCCGTCCGTATGTCCAAGCGCAAGGGCACCATGGTGACCCTGCAGGAGCTCGTCGACGAGGTCGGCTCCGACGCCGCTCGCTACACGCTCATCTCCAAGAGCTCCAACCAGATGGTCGACTTCGATATCGAGGCCGTTAAGAAGCGCGACAACTCCAACCCGGTGTACTACGTGCAGTACGCTCACGCTCGCGTGTGCTCCATCCTGCGCCGCGCCGCCGACGTAACGCCCGAGCAGGCTGACGAGATGGGCATGAAGGCCGTTGCCGCCAAGGCCATCGGCGAGAACGTCGATTACTCGCTGCTGACCGACCCGACCGAGCTGGCTCTTTCGCGTAAGCTCAACGAGCTCACTGACCTCATCGCCAGCTGCGCTCGCGACCGCGCTCCGTTCCGTCTGACGCACTTTGCCGAGGAACTCGCCGGCGACTTCCACAGCTTCTACGCCGCCTGCCAGGTTCTGCCGAGCGAGGGTCGTCCCGTCGACCCCGAGCTCTCGCGCGCCCGTCTGGCCGCTTGCGACGCCGTCCGCGTGACGCTCGCCCTGGTGCTTACCCTTGTTGGCGTTTCTGCCCCCGAGCAGATGTAAGCACTGGTTGTTTGACCGTGTAGGTTCGGCTTTGCTGAGCCCTATAAGCCCGATCTTCATGCGGAGATCGGGCTTTTTGCGTTTAGCGAGACAATTTGGCTTGCTGGAAAATGCTACCAAATCGCAACTATACCGGTTTACTACGATGAATTTGGGGAATCCAACCACACGGGCTTTTCAGCGAAAAGTGCAAGCCATCTAGCTGGGGTTTTATTTTTTCGGTTTTTGGCGTGGTCGTGGTTGAGCGATTCATCGTAGTAAACAGCCATAGTTTTGAAAATGACCCTAGGGGACGGAGGAAAACGGATCATTTTTGTCCCGTGGAGGAGCGGTGGGATACCTTCTGCCAAGAATCGGGGGCATCTACTACGTTTAAGTGCGTACCCCGAACCACGCCGAAAATCGCAATATTAAAACCGCAGGTAGCAGGTCTGCGACTTTCGAAAAATAGTGAGTATGTTCAGGGGTGCGGGGGCAAACGTAGTAGATGGGCGCGATTCGTGGCGTGTTGATCTTGGGACCGATGCCCTTGCCCCTTAGTCGTACCGTTTTCTCGATGCTTGAGGCTTGATCTGCCTTCTTCTTATGAGTTGCGGTGGAATGGTTCCTGCTTGAGAGGTGCCGGCCGGGATTTGGGAACTATTTCACCGCAGCTTATGATGTGGCGATGGTGTACGCCGGAACTTTGTAAAGAGCATCCCTTTTGACTAGTCGTTTAAGAACGTCCCCGATGACTAAGTTGCAGGTGGTTGCGGTTGTGTTACACTAACGCTGCGTATATAACGCAATCATCTCGATACAGATCAATGGTGCCCGTCGCTTTTTGGACGGAGCTAGACTGTTTAGCCGCCCTGAAGGTATATGCAGGGAGCATGTGATCACAGGGCTTGAAAAGAAAGTTGAGCAAACACTGTGTCTGATCAACAACAAGAAAACGAAATAACGACGACGCAAACGGCTCCCGCTGCACCGGTTACGTCGGACCAGGCCGTGGTGCCCGCGCCGGCGCAGGTCTCGGCTCCCGAGGCGCCTAAGGCCGCCGCGCCCACTATGCCCGTTGCTAGCGAGGAAGCTGCTCCCGCTAAGCCCAAGCGCACGCGTCGTGTGGCCAAGCCAGCTCCGGACGGCGAGGATGCCGAAAAGCCCAAGCGTCGTACGACGCGCACCACGCGCGCGAAGCGGCCCGTTGCCACCGATGCTTCGGCCCCCATTTCCGATGAGGTCGCGCAGGCCCGTGCACTGGCACAGATCAGCGAGGCCCAGGTTGTGCGTGCCCGCCGTCGCGCTGCCGAGCGTGAGGCCGCGGCATTGACTGAGCTCGCCGTGCCGGTCGCCCCCGAGGCTCCGGCGGCCAATGAGGCTCCTGCTGCCGAGCAGTCGGCCGAGAAGCTGTCTCTTATACACATCTCCGAGCCCACGA
>UQVD01000070.1 GCA_900544385.1 uncultured Collinsella sp. | reverse complement strand
AGCGTCAGATGTGTATAAGAGACAGCCCTCCTCCGTGGCGGCGCTTTTGTGCGTAGGCGAGAAGGGTTCGCCACGAAACCGGCCCATCTACTACGTTTAGTCCCTTACCCCCAACCATGCTAAAAAAACGCGAAAACAAAACCGCAGGTAGTACGCCTGCGGTTTTGTTCAAAATGAAGGTATGGTCAGGGGTACCGAGTCAAACGTAGTAGATGGGCCGGTTTCGTGGCGGGCACCGTCAAATGATCCCCCGGGGACTGAGGGAAACGGGTCATTTTGGTTCCACGAGGCTTGCGGAGGCGCTCGTGCAGGGCCGCCCGAACAAAACTATGTCGGTTTACGGGGCTGAGTCACGAGTCCCCAACCATGCCGATATTCGTGAAAATAAAACCGCAGGTAGACAAGCCGTCATTTGACGGAAAACGTGGGTATGGATGGGGATCCTGAGTTTAGCCCCGTAAACCGGCA
Organism: uncultured Collinsella sp.; assembly: GCA_900544385.1. Taxonomy (GTDB): domain Bacteria; phylum Actinomycetota; class Coriobacteriia; order Coriobacteriales; family Coriobacteriaceae; genus Collinsella. The sequence continues at coordinate 10,220 of UQVD01000070.1, read as the reverse complement.
TAGTTTTGAAATGGTATTAAATCGGTAGCAGCCATTTTGCTAAGCCGGAGCGGTCGGCCGTTGGGTAATTACCCTCGCAGGTAGGCGATGGCGATTTGGGTGCGGTTGCGCAGGCCCATTTTGGCCAGGATCGAGCTGATGTGGTTGCGCACGGTGCCTTCGCCCATATAGGCGGTGGCGGCAATCTCCTTGTTGTCGAGGCCGCGGGCGATGAGCTCTGCGACTTCGAACTCGCGGTCGGTCAGGCTGACAAAGGCCGCGGGCCGGCGGGTCGTGCCGGCCTCGACGCCCGCCCCATCAAAGTTGATATCCTCGATCGCCTTACCCTCGAGCACGCGTTTGCCATCCATGACCTGTGTCAACGCGGGAGGGATGGCAGCGACGTCGGTTTTAATCAAGTAGCCGCGCGCGCCCAGTTTGAGCGCCGACACAATGTATTCGTCATCCGAGAATGTCGTCAGAAACACCACGCGTGCTGCGGGGTCGCGCTCGAGGATTTCGCGCGCCGCCGAAAGGCCGTCACGCCCCGGCATCTGGATGTCGAGCAGCGCGATATCGGGTGCGTGCTCGGTGTAGAGCGCGACCGCCTCGTTGCCGTCGGCGCCGGTGCCCACGACTTCGATCTGCGGCTGGGCACCCAGGATAATCTTGAGCGAATCGACTACCAAGCGGTCGTCGTCGACAACAATGAGCCTCATCGGCCCTCATCTCCTTGCTGTTTGGGAACGGTGGCAAACACGCGCCAGCCGCCGGCGCCGGCACGCGGCCCGGCGGTAAAGGTCCCGCCAAGCGCCTCGACGCGCTCGCGCATGGAGCCGAGCCCCATGCCCTCCGCGGCGCGGCGGCCGCTTGCTTGGACCCCGCCCACGCCATCGTCGGTAACGATGAGCTGGTAAAACGACGGATGCTCCATGCATCGTACGGTGACGGTCTGGGCGCAAGCGTGGCGCATGGTGTTGGAAAGCGCCTCGCGCAGGACCGCCGCAAAGCAGTTCGCGACGTTTGCGGGCGCATGTTCGGTCATAACTTCAAGCTCAATCTGCGGGCCGCCGTCCGAGCGCGCGCCTTCAACAATGCGTTCGAGCTGCACGGAAAGGTCGACGGCGTTGTCGTTGAGCGCGTGGACGCTGGTGCGCACAAGCTGGAGCGCCTCGTCAACCGTGCGTTTGACGTCGGCGAAATCGGCGGCAACCCTGGGCTCGTCGGCGTGGACCACGCGAAGGGCTTCGGCCTGCAGCGAGGCGCGCGTGAGCTGGTGCCCGACGTTATCGTGGATCTCGCGCGCGATGCGGGCGCGTTCGGCGAGTGTCGCGAGCTCGACTTCGTAGTCCTGGCGGTCGGCAAGATCGCGGTTGCGCGCCTCGAGCGCGAGGGCTCGTTCCTGCAGCTCGTCGCGGGTGCGGCGCATGCGCCGCTGCTCGCGCTCCAGCTGGGCGGTACGTAGCGACAGCAGGGTGGCGGCAACCGAAAGGATAGCGGTCAGCAGGAGCGTTCGTGCGGTAAGCGCATCGGCGCGAGGGTCCGCGACAAGCGCGCAGACAAACACGGCGCCAATCGCCAGCGCGGGCCAGATGCGTTCACGGCGCACCCGCCGCACGATGTCATAGAAGGCGAGAGGCGCAAACGGCACAAACGTCGGCACGAAGACAGCCGCGATGATGTAAGCGTAACTTGCGGTCTCGCTTGCGTGGTGTGTGCGTTCCCCCTGTACGACCTCGGCCAGCGAGGTGGCAATAACGCCAAGGCAAAACGCCGCGACCAGGCGAGCGTCCACAGCAAGGCCCATGGCGGCCGCAATGCAGCACGCCAGCACGATCGATTTGTCGAAAAGCCTGTTCATACGGGTATTGTACGCGAACCCGCGCGTGGTGGAGGAGCCGCCTGCGCAACCGTGACATTCCTCCCACGCGGCAAAGCGGGGAAGTCGGCAGGCCGCACGGCCAAGCTCCGCACTCGTGACAAAGCTCACTGGTGCGCGCCGTCCGCTCCTGCGATGATGCAATCGTACCGGGCCGCAAGCAACAGAAGGGCCGCCTCATGACAGACATCGTCCATGTCGAAAACCTCGTCAAGCGCTACGACGACCTTATCGCGCTCGACCACTTTAACCTCAGCATCGCCCCCGGCGAGATCTTTGGCCTGCTGGGCCCCAACGGCTCGGGCAAGACCACGTCCATCAACTGCATCCTGCAGCTGCTCGCCTACGACAAGGGCACCATCGAGCTCTTTGGCGAGCCCATGACGCCCGCCCGCTACGACCTCAAGCGCCGCATCGGCGTGGTGCCGCAACAGGTGGCGGTGTTCGACGAGCTCACCGTGCGCGAGAACATCGACTATTTCTGCAGTCTCTACGTCAACGACCGCAAGCGCCGCCGCGCGCTGGTGGACGAGGCGATCGACTTTGTCGGCTTGGGCGACTTTACGAAGTTCCGCCCCGGCAAGCTCTCGGGCGGCCTGGCGCGTCGCCTCAACATCGCCTGCGGCATCGCGCACAAGCCCGAGCTCATCTTCTTTGACGAGCCCACGGTGGCGGTCGACCCGCAGAGTCGCAACGCCATCCTGGAGGGCATCTGCCGCCTGCGCGACGAGGGCGCCACGGTGGTGTATACCAGCCATTATATGGAGGAAGTCGAGCAGATCTGCAGCCGCATCATGATCATGGACGGCGGGCGCGTGCTGGCGCAGGGCACCAACGACGAACTCAAGCGCATGATTCAGATGGGCGAGAAGATCGTGATCGAGGTCGGCGAGGTGCCGAGCGCGGCGCTCGGTGCCGTCGCGAGCCTGCCGCATGTCCTGGACCTGTCGGCGACGGCGGGCCAGCTCACGTTTTCGTGCGAGGCGAGCCCGCATAACCTGACGGACATTCTCGATGCGCTGCGCTCGCATGACGTGGCGCTTGGCCGCATTTATTCCGAGCCGCCGACCCTCAACGACGTGTTCCTCGAGATCACCGGCCGCGAGCTGCGCGACTAGGGGGCGCCATGTTCAACACCATCATCACTACGGTCAAGACGCTGCTGCGCCGGCCGAGCACATGGGTCTGGGGCGCGATCTTTCCCATCGCGCTTTCCACGATGTTCATGTTTATGTTTGCGAACCTCAGCTCCGACGGCAAGATCGACCCGGTGCCGGTTGCCGTCGTGTCGGACGAGGCCTGGGACGCCTCGACCTTTAAGGACGTGGCGACCTCGCTTGCCAAGGAGAGCGACGACCAACTGCTCGAGATCCACGAGTGCGACGACGCAGCCGATGCGAACCGTGCGCTCAAGGCCGGCGAGGTCGCGGGCATCTATGCGGTCGACGACGCGGGTACGCCCAAACTCACGCTGCTTTCGAGCTATGACAGCTCGCGTGCGTCGTCGGTGCTCACCGACCGCAGCATTCTGGAAACGGTGGCAAGCTCGTATACACAAAATGCCGAGCTCATGTCCCAGATTGCCCAGGACAACCCGGCGGCGCTCGCCGACCCGGAGGCGGTTGCGCGCGCCCTGTCGCTCGAGGGCAGTACCCGCCGCGTAAGCCTGACACGCACCACACCCGATGGCACGGTCATCTACTATTACGCGCTCTTTGGCCTGGTCGCGATGATGTCTGCCGAGTTTGCCGCCTTGAGCGTCGTCGATCTGCAGCCCAATTTGTCGGGCCTTGGCGCGCGTCGCTGCGTGGGCGGCCTTTCCAAGACGGCGTCGCTGGCCGGCATCTTTGTCGGCTCGTGGCTGGTCTCCTTTGCTTCGATGGCGGTTGCGATTGGCTACGTGCGCCTGGTCGTGGGCGTCGATTTTGGCGGGCGCGAGGGGCTGTGTCTGGTGGGCGCCGCCGTGTCCGCGCTTGCCGCGACGGGCCTGGGCCTTTTTGTGGGCACGCTTCCCGTTAAGGGCGGCAAGGCGTCCAAGTCGGGCATCCTCACGGGCTTTGCCACCACGTGCGCCCTGTTCGCCGGCCTCTACGGCGAGCCGGCGATGGCGCTTGCCGACGACGTCGCCCGCGCCTGCCCGGCCGAGTGCTGGCTCAACCCCGTCAAGCTCATCTGCGACATGTTCAACCGCCTGTATTTCTTTGAGGACCTGGGTCCCTTTGCCGTTCGCGCCGGCGCGCTGGTCCTCATGACGCTGGTGTTTGTCGCCGCCGCTACGCTGATCTTTGGAAGGAGCCGCTATGAGCACCTTTAAGACCGCGCTTCGCATGGCGCTGGCGCACCCATTCTACCTGCTCATCTATACGGTGTTCATTTCGCTCATGGGCGTATTCATCGCGGCCTCGGTGAGCTGGAACTCGTCGCAGCTCACCGAGTACAAGCCCTACGATGCCAACGTGATCGTGGTCGACCGCGACGGCAGTGATCTTTCACGTGCGCTCACCAAGCACCTAGGTTCGCGTTTTGACCTGGTCATGGGCGTCGGCGACGACACCTACGACCTTGCGGACGCGCTCTCCAAGAGCAACAGCGCCAAGGGCAGCGCCGACTGCGTGTTCTTTATCCCGGAGGGGTTTGAGGACGACCTCGTTGCAGCCGCCCGCGTGGGGGAGTCCCTGCCCAAGCTCGATGTGACCTACGGTGCCGGCACCATGGCGGCGGCGCTTTCGTCTGCCGAGGCCTCGCGCTGGATCTCGCTCGCGGGCGCTGCGGCGGCGCTTGAGCCCGCTGCTTCTAACGGCGACGTTGCCAAGGCCGCCGAGCATGCCGCTGCAAAGCGCGCGGAGGTCCAGATCGAGCAGGTCAAGGTCGACTCGACTGCTGCCGCCACGCTCGAGTCGTACTTCAACTTTGGCGCGTACGCGATTATCTCGTCGGTCATCGTGTCGGTGGGACTGGTGTTCTCGGGCATGAACGAGCCCGAGCGCGTGCGCCGCATGGATGCCAGCCCGGTCTCCGAGCGTCAGCGTTCGCTTGCCGTGTTTGCGGCCGCCGCCGTGCTCACCGTCTGCATTTGGCTCGTGTCGAGTATGATGGGCGTCGTGGGCTTTGCCGGCGCGGTTGCCGAGGTCGGCGCGGGTCGTGTGTGCTTGGCGCTGGCAGCGACGTTTGCCCTGGCGTGCACGCCGCTGGCCGTTGGCTTTGCCCTTTCGAGCCTGGGTGCGCGCGAGGAGCTGCTCAACGGTGTGGGCAACCTGCTCGGCATGCTCATGACGTTTTTGGGCGGCGCTTGGATGCCGCTGTCGCTCATGGGCTCGGCCGTGCAGACGGTGGCGCACTTTGTGCCGACGTATTGGGTGAACGACGCGATCGGCAAGGCGCTTGCTTCGGACCTGACGTCTGCCGTGTTGGGCGACATCGCCTGCGACCTGGGCGTCACCGTGCTCTTCGCCGCCGCCATTGCCGCCGTAGGCCTGGCTCTCGCACGCGCCAAATCCCGCGCCTAGTCTGAAATAAATCCCAAGCCTCGCTCCAAAATAGTTCGCCAAGGTTTACTATTACGCTCATAAAGTAGTATGAGGCTAACAATGGGGGATACCATGGCAACGCAGGAAGCCTATGTCCAGGTTAAGGATCTCAAAAAGCATTACGGCGACGGTGATGCACGCCTGACGGTACTCGATGGCATCGACGCGTCCATCAACCGCGGCGAGATCTGCGTCATGCTGGGGCCCTCGGGCTCGGGCAAGTCGACCTTTCTCAACCTGATCGGCGGCCTGGAGGATGCCGACGGCGGTTCTATCATGGTGGACGGCTGCGACCTCACGGTGCTCAAGCCTACCGACCTGGGCGAGTATCGCCGCCGTGAGCTGGGCTTTGTCTTTCAGTTCTACAACCTGGTGCCCGACCTCACCATCAAGGAAAACATCGAGGTCACGGCACACCTGTCCAAAAAGCCGCTCAACATTGACGGCCTGCTACGCTCGCTGGGCCTCTACGAGCACCGCAACAAGTTCCCGCGCCAGGTTTCGGGCGGCCAGCAGCAGCGCTGCGCCATCGGCCGTGCGCTCGTCAAAAACCCGGGCCTGCTGCTGTGCGACGAGCCCACCGGTGCGCTCGACTATAAGACGTCCAAGGAAATCTTGCAGCTCATGGAGGATGTCAACCGCACCTACGGCTGCACCATCATCATTGTCACCCACAATGCCGCCATCGCGCGCATGGCCAATCGCGTGCTGCGCCTGCGCGACGGGCGCATCGTCGAGGATGAGCTCAACGAGTCGCCCGTCTCGGCCGCCGAGCTCGATTGGTAGGCGGCGCCATGACACCTTTCGCAAAACGTCTTCCACGCGAGCTGCGCCGCAATATCGGCAAGTACCTGGGCATCTTTTTGCTTATGTGTGGAAGTATCGCTCTCACCTCGGGCTTTTTGCTCGCGGCGCATTCCATCGGCTGCCTTATCGATGACATGCGCGATGCGTACACGATTGAGGACGGCCGCGTGACCACCTCCTTCGAGGCGACCGAGGAACAACTCAAGGCAGCCGAGGACGCGGCCGACGACGTCGGCGGCGTCACGCTCTACAAGAATTTCTCCATCGACGCCATCATCAAAAAGGCGTCCGGCGACGACGGCACCAAGCGCACGCTGCGCACCTATGCGCACCGCACCAAGGTCGATATCGCGTCCTACTGCGAAGGTAGGCGGCCTAAGGCGGACGACGAGGTGGCAATCGACCGTGTCTTCGCCACCAATAACAACCTGTCCGTGGGCGATAAAGTCGAGCTCGAGGGTCGCACCTACACCATCTGCGGCATCATGACCCAGCCCGATAGCCAGGCGCTGTTCCTCAACAATTCGGACTTTACGGTGAACACCATCACGTACGGTGTGGCCGAGGTCACCGACGCCGGCTTTGCCGCGCTTAAGGACGCCGGCGGCGCGCCTGCCTACACCTACTCCTTTACCTTTACCGATCGCGATCTCTCCACCGCGGATCGCGTCGATGCGGAGCAGGATATGGTGGAGGCGCTCACCGATGCCGATGCACGCGTGGATGACCTCATCGACGCCGATTCCAACCAGGGTATTGGCTACGCGCGCGACGACGTGGACGGCGACTCCACGATGTGGATGACGCTGCTCGACATCATCATCGTGATCATGGCGTTTGTCTTTGTGGTGCTCACCGACGCCACCATCGAGGAGGAGAGCGCCATTATCGGCACGCTGCTCGCCAGCGGCTACCGCCGCCGCGAGATCGTGCTGCACTACCTGGCACTTCCCGCCATCGTGGGCGTGGTCGCGGCGCTTTTGGGCACTGCGCTCGGCGTTGTGTTCTTTACCGAGCCCATGCGCAGTCTCTACTACGGCTCGTACAGTCTGCCGCCCTTCCAGGTGTACTGGAGCTGGGAAATCTTTGTGAAGTGCGCCGTGGTTCCCGCCGCCGCGCTCATCCTCATCACGCTGGTGGGTCTGCTCCGCAAAATGGGCAAGACGCCGTTGCAGTTCCTTCGTCACGAGGCGAGCGGCAAGTCGGGTACCAAGCGTGGTATGCAACTGCCGGAGCGCATGGGTTTTGTTTCCCGCTTCCGCTTGCGTATCTTCCTGCGCAATCTGGGCAACTTCGCCACGCTCTTCGTGGGCATTGCATTTGCGTCGCTACTGCTGCTCTTTGGCCTGGCGATTCTGCCCACGATGACGCACTATGCGGACAACCTCGAGACAAGCCTGGTCGCCGAGCACCAGTACACGCTCAAGGCGCCGCTGGAGCTCGAGGGCACTGCCGAGGAGCGCGAGCAGTGGTCGGCACTCGAGCGTTTGCAGTCGGTTGACGGCGCACTGCTTTCTGCCGCTCAGGATGCCGATGACGAGCTTGACGACGCGGCCGATGCAGCGCAGGCGGCAGCCGATGCCGCGACCAGCGCTCCGTCTGCCGAGAGCCTGGCCGCGGCGCAGGACGCGCTCGCCAAGGTCCAGGACAAGAAGGATGCGCTTTATGCGCGCCTCGATGACCTTGCCGATGCCCTCGGCTGCAACCGCGACGAGGCTATCGACCTGATTGACAAGGCCTCTAAGATTGACACCGACAACGACGATATCCACCCGGTCAATACGACCGATAACGGCGCGGGCGCAATCGCACAGGCCGAGAAATACGCCGTCTACCAGCTGCAATACGATCGCGGCGACGGAAATGGGCAGGAGACGATTTCTGTCTACGGCATCTCGCCCGATTCGCGCTACTGGAAAGGGCTGGACGTCGGCGACGGACGCGTCGTCTTTGGCGGTGGCTTGCTCGACAAGTTTGGCTGGAGCGAGGGCCAGAAGGTCACGCTCAGCGACAAGTACGAGGGTGAGTATTATTCCCTTGAGTACGCGGGCAAGGACTGTGCCTGGGGCTCCAAGTCGGACATGAATATCTATATGAGTATCGACGACTTTAATGAGCTGTTCGACAACGACGCCGCCTACTTTAACGGCTATGTAAGCAACGAGAAGCTCGACCTCGATGCTCGTTACTTTGCCGGCGACACCACGCCCGACGACATGCGCGCCGTGGGCGACCAATTCATCGGCATGATGAGCAAAATGATCGGAATGATGGTCGGGCTCGCGGTGTTCATCTTCTTGCTGTTTATGTACCTGCTGACCAAGGCTGTGATCGACCACAGTGCCCGTTCGATCAGCTACATGAAAGTCTTTGGCTATCGCGATGGCGAGATCTCGCATCTGTACATCCGCTCGATCACGCTGTGCGTGGCGGCGTCACTCGTGCTGAGCCTGCCGGTCATTATTGGCTCGCTAACGGCCATCTTCCGTTCGATGCTGCTCGCCTATAACGGCAATATCGAGATCTACGTGCCCGCTTGGTCCATGGCGGCGTGCGTGGGCATTGGCTTTGCGACCTACCTGGTCGTGGCGCTGCTGCACACGCGCTCCATCAAGCGCGTCAGCTTGGCCGAAGCCCTCAAAGTGCAGGAGTAATTATCGGGGACAGTCTTTGCCGGTTCGCCGGCCGTGCTGGCAAGGACTGTCCCCAGCTGCCGGCAGGAAAGGAACGTCCCTAGCTGCCAGGTGGCGAGGCACTCATTTAAGTCCGTCCCCAATGAGTGGTTTCAGTCATTTAAGTCTGTCCCCAATGACTAGGTGCCGTACTTGACTTTAACTCTGCTTTAACTGGTACCATCCTCTATGTCTGTAACGCCATATAGACCGAGGGGATAGATCTATGACCGCAACTGCACCCGCAGCACCCGCCAAGGTGTACTTCACCAACCTGCGCACGCATGCTCGCGAGAGCCAGCTCGACAAGCTCAAGCGCCTCATCCGTCACGCCGGTATCGAGCAGATCGACTTTGAGAACAAGTTCGTCGCCATCAAGATTCACTTTGGCGAGCTGGGCAACCTGAGCTTTTTGCGCCCCAACTACGCCCGCGCCGTCGCGGATGTCGTGAAGGAGCTGGGCGGCAAGCCCTTCCTCACCGACTGCAACACGCTCTATGTCGGTAGCCGCAAAAACGCGCTCGAGCACATCGACACCGCTTACCAGAACGGCTTTACCCCGTATGCCACGGGTTGCCAGATCATCATCGCCGACGGCCTCAAGGGCACCGACGAGGCACTCGTCCCAGTCGAGGGCGGCGAGTACGTGCACGAGGCCAAGATCGGTCAGGCGCTCATGGATGCCGATATCGTGATCAGCCTCACCCACTTTAAGGGCCATGAGCAGGCCGGTTTTGGCGGCGCCATGAAGAACCTGGGCATGGGAGGCGGCAGCCGCGCCGGCAAGATGGAGCAGCATGCCGCCGGCAAGCCGAACGTCGCGACCGAGCACTGCGTTGGCTGCCGTGCCTGCGAAAAGATCTGCGCGCACAACGCCATCTCGTTTGACGACACCCGCGAGCGCGAGCTTGCCAACGGCAACACCCGCACGGTCCACGTGGCCGCCATCGACCACGATCGCTGCGTGGGCTGCGGCCGCTGCATTGCGGCATGCAACCAGGACGCCATCAAGCCCGGCTATGAAGCCGCGGCCGACGTGCTCAACTGCAAGATCGCCGAGTACACCAAGGCCGTCGTCGACGGGCGCCCGAGCTTCCACATCTCGCTTGCCATTGATATCAGCCCCAACTGCGATTGCCATCCCGAAAACGATACACCTATCGTCAACGATATCGGCATGTTCGCGAGCTTCGACCCGGTCGCCATCGACCAGGCCTGCGCCGATGCCGTCATGGCATCCGAGCCGCTGCCCAACACCGAGCTCACCGATAGCGCGGCCAAGATGAAGCACAACCACGAGCATCTGGAGCTGTCTCTTATACACATCTCCGAGCCCACGAGACCGATCAGTATCTC
>UQVD01000069.1 GCA_900544385.1 uncultured Collinsella sp. | reverse complement strand
ATCTACACACTGCATATCGTCGGCAGCGTCAGATGTGTATAAGAGACAGCGACATGTGGCTCGCCCGCGTTCATCCCGAGGACCGCGACAACGTACGTGCCGAGCTCGACATGGTGATAAACGGCACGTGGCACTTCCACTACATGCAGTATCGCGTAATGGATGCCACCGGAAAATACGTGCTTTGCGACTGCACGGGCTACCGCTTGGACGGCACCGATACCGAGCCCGGCATGTATGTGGGCATTATCATCAACCGAAGCTTGGCAGATACGACCGATTCCGTGACCGGCTTGGGCGATATTCACGCCCTGGTCAACGCCATTGGCGAAATGCGTCGCGTGGCGCGCAAGGCTGGTTTGATCGCCATCAAAATCGACGATATCGCTCAGGTCAATGCCCGCTTTGGCTTTGATGCGGGCGACCGTGTTTTGGCAGAATGTGCCGCCTGTCTGGTGGAATGCTCGCGCGGTAAGGGTCGTATGTTCCGCTCGACGGGGCCGATGTTCGTGGCGCTTTTCGACGACTTTGATCCCGAAGAAACCGATACGATTGCAGAGGAAATCGAGCGGTTCCTGGGTTCGCCCGTGCTCTTTGGCCCATTTGAATATCAGCCGCCCATTCGCGTGGCCACGCTCCATCTGGACGGCGTCGACCGTCAGCCCGTTTCGATTTTGAACGAGCTCAAAGCGTTGCTCAGGAAAGCCGTGCAGGTGCCAGGTACCAAACTGGATTAGCACCGCGCCCACACCGCCTCCCCCATCGTGCGATAATCCTCTGCAGAAGTCACCAAAAGCAGAGGGAGTTTGTGATGAAGGTTCTTTTGGTCAATGGCAGCCCCAAGGCAAACGGCAACACCGCCCGCGCACTCGCCGAGGTCGCCGAGCAACTCAATGCCGAAGTCATTGATACCGAGGTGTTTCAGCTGGGCGCCAAGCCCATTCGCGACTGCATCGGCTGTGGTCAGTGCGGCAAGCTTGGCGGGCGCTGCACCTTTGACGATGACGTGGTGAACGAGCTCATCGCTGCCGCCGAGCAGGCAGACGGCTTTGTCTTTGGCTCGCCCGTCTACTATGCGCACCCCAGCGGCCGCATCCTTTCGGCCCTCGATCGCGCCTTCTATGCCGGCAGCAAGGCCTTTGCGCACAAGCCGGGCGCTGCCGTCGCCGTCGCCCGTCGCGGCGGTACGTCGACGACCTTCGACGTGCTCAACAAGTACTTCACCATCAACCAGATGCCCGTGGTAGCCTCCACGTACTGGAACAACGTCTTTGGTGCCATGCCGGGCGAGGCCACCCAGGACGCCGAGGGCCTGGCCACCATGCGAAACATCGGCAAGAACATGGCCTGGCTTCTGCATTGTATCGAAGCAGGACAGGCCGCCGGCATCGAAGCCCCCGAAGCCGATCGCGAGCGCACCAACTTCATCAGGTAGAACGGCGGAACATACTATGAACGTGCAAATCTTCGGCACCAAGAAGTCCTTCGATACCAAGAAGGCCCAGCGCTATTTTAAGGAGCGCCGCATTAAGGTGCAGTTTATTGACCTTAAGGAAAAGGAGATGAGCAAGGGCGAGCTCACGAGCGTGATGCAGGCGGTCGGCGGCATCGACAAGCTGCTCAACCCCAAAGCCAAGGACGAGGAGACGCTCGCGCTCATTCAGCACCTCACCCCCAGTCAGCGCTTCGATAAACTGCTCGAGAACCAGCAGGTTCTGGCCGAGCCCATCGTGCGCAACGGCAAAAAGGCCACCGTCGGTTATTGCCCCGATGTATGGGGAGCCTGGGAGTAGCTTGTGTTATTTGCCGGCGCGTGGGTATAAGAGCAGGCGTTTGGCATATGATTCAGCTGTAAGCCATGTCTAACAAAGGAGGGCACATGCCCAACAAACCCGTGAAGATCATCATGCTTACCGGATACCTCGGTGCCGGCAAGACCACGCTGCTCAACCACATCCTCGCTAACGACGGCGGCATCCGCGCCGCCGTGATTGTCAACGACATCGGCGAAATCAACGTCGATGCCAGCCTCATCGCTGACGGCGGCCTTTCCGAGACCGACGACCTCATCCCGCTCACCAACGGCTGCATCTGCTGCACGCTTTCGGATGACCTGGCCAACCAGCTGCAGGGCATCGCCGATTCGGGCAACTTCGACTACATCATCATCGAGGCCTCGGGCATTTGCGAGCCCATCCCCATCGCCTACACCATCTCGAGCTTCTGCGACGAGGCCAAGGTGGGCGGCGAGCCCAAGCTTGCGCTCGACAACATCGTGGCCGTGGTCGACTGCGCCCGCATGTACGACGAGTTCAACGGCGGCCGCGACCTGCTGGCAGAGGATATCGACGAGGACGACATCGAGAGCCTGCTCATCCAGCAGATCGAGTTCTGCTCCACGCTGATCCTCAATAAGACCGATACCGTGACGCCCGAGCAGATCGCCGAGCTCAAGGCCATCGTGCGCAGCCTGCAGAAAGACGCCGTGATCATCGAGGCCCAAAACGGCGAGGTTCCCATGGAGGAACTGCTCGATACCGACCGCTTCGACTTTATGCGCGCCTACAACTCCGCTGCCTGGATCGAGGCCATGGAGCATCCCGAGGAGCACGACGACCCCGAGGTGCTCGAGTACGACATCGAGACCTTTGTTTACTCGCGCCGCAAGCCGTTTGACCTGCAGAAGTTCACCGATTTTGTTGAGCAGGAGTGGCCCGACGAGGTCATCCGCGTCAAGGGTCCGCTGTGGCAGACCGGCGATCCGGACATGTGCTACATGTTCGAGCAGGCTGGCCACCAGATGCGCCTGATGGAGAACGGCCTGTTCGTTGACTCGGCACCCGAGGGCGAGAAGCAGAAGATCATCGACGAGAACCCCGAGATCATGCAAATTTGGGACGACGAGACGGGCGACCGCATGACGAGCCTGTGCATCATCGGCCGTCACATGGACAAGGATGCGCTCATCGCCTCCCTCGATGCCTGCCTGACCGACTGGCACCGCGCCTAGGTTTATCCAAGCGGGCATTTTTCCGCCTACGTAGCCGCCAAACCACCACGAAGGTGCCCTTCGTGGTGGTTTTTCGTTCTAAGCCAAGGAGATTCATGTTCAATATCGTGCTGTATGCGCCCGAGATTCCAGCCAATACGGGCAATATCGGCCGCACCTGCGTGGTTACCGGCGCCCTCCTGCATCTGGTGGAGCCGCTGGGGTTTTCGCTCGACGACAAGACGGTGCGTCGCGCCGGACTGGGCTACTGGCAAAACTTAGACGTGACGACCTATGCCGACTGGGAGGACTTCCTTGCCCGCAACGGCCTCTCCCCCGCCGATGAGCGCCTGCACCTGCTGACTAAAAAGGCTCGTCGCACCTATGCGCAAAGCACCTATCGCGACGGCGACTTCTTGGTCTTTGGCAGCGAGAGCTCGGGCATTCCCGAGCCACTGCTTGCCGCGGCGCCCGAGCGCTGCGAGCGCATCCCGATGCTGCGCGATTGCGACTCGCTTGATAACGCCGAGACTTGGGAAGCCCACGAGGTGTCGCTGGGGCATATCGAGGACGGCCATGAGGCCATCCTTCGGCAGGATATCTGCGGCAACTTCGTCAATCCGGACGACTACCGCATCAGCGCACTCAACCTCTCCAACAGCGCCGCCATCGTCCTCTACGAAGCCCTGCGCCAAACAGGCTTTGCCGGCATGTGACAAAGGAACTGTCCCTTTGTCACATTCAAGCGCCACGCCGACGGCACACACGCCTAATTGATGCTCTAGATAAAGAGCCCTCACTTTTAATCAGAATTAACTAAAGTAAAATGAAGTTAAACGGCGGTGTGAAAGGAGAGTCTTGTGAAATATCTCGAGAACCCGTTTACCCCCAGTTTTGGTGAGGTTCCTGCCCATCTCGCTGGCAGACAACAGATTATTCGGGATTTGGACCGTGCCTTCTTGAGCCAGCGCAGGCGCCCAGAATTGACCTCGATCTTCTCAGGCGCGCGTGGAACCGGTAAAACCGCTCTCATGTCGTCGCTCGCGACAAGGGCGGAATCCCACGGCTGGATTGCCGTAAAGACAACCGCGCTCCCGGGAATGCTTGAGGAAATCGAGTTCGGGGCGAAACGTGCTGCCGGCCATCTTATCGACCCGTCTAAGAACTTCGAAGTCACCGGTCTCGGAATTGCACCGCTCGGCAGTATCGAGGTCAATCGCGTTCACGATGCCTCTACCTGGCGCTATCGCATGAGCGACATCATCGACCGGCTCAACGAAGCGGGCACCGGGCTGCTCGTCACGGTTGACGAGGTGGACCCGACACTCGGCGAGATGATTCAGCTCGCAGCGACGTATCAGCACTTTGTGACCGATGGAAAACGCGTCTCGCTGCTCATGGCGGGACTTCCCAACAACGTCTCGACATTGCTGAACCACAAGACGGTCTCGTTCCTTCGCCGCGCCCAACAATATCATCTGGGTCGCATTGCCGACTATGACGTGCGCGAGGCCTTGATTCGCACAATCCAGGAAAACGATCGCCTGGCAGATGCTGAGGGAATCGATAGAGCCGTTCGCTCGATCTCTGGTTTTCCCTTCCTATTGCAACTCGTAGGCTACCGTGCCTGGGATCTCACAAGCGATTCGAAGGAAATCTCGTCACGCGACTTTGACCTGGGAATCAAAATCGCGCGCGACGAGATGGATGACCGAATCCTCGCGGCAACCTATCGGGAACTCACTGCAGAGGACAAGCGATTCCTCATCGCCATGCTCGATGACGAGGAAGAGTCCACCACCGCTGACCTTGTCGAGCGCCTTAAGCGTTCGCCGCAGCAGGTCTCCCGCTACCGACGCCGCATGATAGATGCCGGCATCATCGGAGAACGAGGACGAGGGCTCGTCGCATTTGAATTGCCATTCTTCCGCGACTATCTCGCGGCTCAATGCGTGAAATAGAAATCAATGTGACAAAGAGGCAGCCCCTTTGTCACATTGCCTATAGGTAGCGACCGGTGATGCTCTTGGAGCAGACTGCGATGTCGCCTGGCGTACCGGCGCAGACGATTTGCCCGCCCGCATCGCCACCGCCCGGGCCCATGTCAATCACGTAATCGGCGTTACGGATAAGGTCGAGGTCATGCTCGATCACGATAACTGTGGCGCCCTTGGCAACGAGGCCGTCAAACACGTTCAACAGCACCTGAACATCGAGCGGATGCAGGCCGATCGTGGGCTCGTCGAACACGAATACGGCATCGTCCTGCACACGGCCCATCTCGCTCGCAAGCTTAAGACGCTGCGCCTCGCCGCCCGAAAGCGCCGGTGTGGGCTCGCCAAGCGTGAGATAACCCAGGCCCAGGTCGTGCAAAGTCTGTAAGCGCGTCTGAACCTTCTTGAGTCCCAGTGTGACGTCGATGGCCTCGTCCACACTCATGTCCATGAGCTGCGGCAACGTAAGCAAGCTCCCGTCCTTGCCCTCGCGATGGATATGCGAGGCGGCCTCGGCGTAGCGCGAACCACGGCATGCCGGGCAGATGATCTCGACGTCGGGCAAAAACTGCACGTCAAGCGATATCGAGCCCGTGCCGTCACACGTAGGGCAGCGCAAGGCGCCGGTGTTGTAGCTAAAGGCACCCGCCTTGTAGCCGGCTGCCTTGGCCTCGGGCGTACGGGCGAAGGCGCGACGCAACTCATCATGGATGTCGGCATAGGTCGCTACCGTCGAGCGCACGTTGGCGCCGATGGGCGTGGCGTCAATCAGGTTGGCACGGGCGATACCCTCGGCGTCGACCCAACGCACATGTTTTGGCAGGCGCTCACTGGCTGCCTGCGCCTTGAGTGCCGGGATGAGCGTCTCGAGCACCAACGTCGTCTTGCCCGAACCCGAAACGCCCGTCACCGCGACAAGACGGCCGCGCGGGATATCGACTTCGAGCGGCTTGACGGTATGGATGGCATCGGTTGCCATGCGGATATGCCCCTGGTCGAACATTTCGTCGTCATTCACCTGCGGACGCAAGCGCTTGGACTCTGTGCACAAAAACGGGGCGATGCGGCTGCCCTGCGATTGTTCGACCTCGTCCACCGTACCAGCGGCAATCACATTACCGCCGCCCGCTCCGGCAACGGGGCCCATCTCGACCAGATAATCAGCCTCCGCCAGCACGCGCGTATCGTGGTCGACAACGACCACGGTGTTGCCGTCGCCCACCAGATCGCGCATCACGCCTACCAAACCGTCGACATTGGCAGGATGCAAGCCGATCGAGGGCTCGTCCAGCACATAAAGCACGCCCGTCGATCGGTTGCGCACCACACGGGCGAGCTGCACACGCTGGCGCTCACCCGTGGAGAGCGTGGCACCGGCGCGGTCGAGTGAAAGGTAATCGAGACCCAGGTCGACCAGACGACGGGCCGTGCTCAAAAATGAATCGCAGATATCCGCTGCCATGGGCTGCATCTCGGCCGGCAAGGACATAGGCACCCCACGCACCCACTCAATCGCCTCGCCCAGCGTCATAGCCGCCGCCTGTGCCAGATTGATACCGCGCACCTGGGGCTGGCGCGCAGCCTCGGAAAGACGCGTGCCACCACAGTCACGGCATGGCCCCTCGCGCAAAAAGCGTGCAACGCGTTTGAGGCCCTTATCGTCCTTGACCTTGGCGAGCGCATTCTCAACGGTATAGACGGCGTTGTAATAGGTAAAGTCGAGCGGCGTGGCGCCCTCCCCGTTTTTGGGAACGTAGAGAATGTGCTTCTTAACCGCCGGGCCGTGGAACACGATGTCGCGCTCTTGAGGCGTGAGCTGGTTAAACGGCACGTCGGTGCGTACACCCATCTCGCCTGCCACCTGCTTCATCAGATCCCACATGAGCGTGCCCCAGGGAAGGACCGCACCCTCGTTGATAGTCTTTGACTCGTCGGGTACCAGGCTCGCTTCGTCCACCTCGCGCATGACACCGGTGCCGCCGCAGGTGGGGCATGCACCGCCGCTGTTAAAGGCAAGGTCCTCGGCACTCGGCGCGTAGAACTCGCGGCCGCATGTCGGACACGTGAGCGACAGGCCCGCAGCCACGTTAAGGCTCGGCTCCACGCGTGCCCCGCAATGCGGGCACACGTGATGGGCGCAGCGGCTAAAGAGTAGACGCAGGCTATTGTTGAGCTCGGTCATGGTGCCAAAGGTGGAACGCACGCCCGGCACGCTGGGGCGCTGATGCAATGCGAGCGCCGCCGGCACGTGCAGCACCTCGTCCACCTGGGCGTGTTCGGCCTGCGTCAGGCGACGGCGAGTATAGGTGCTGAGTGCTTCCAAGTAGCGACGCGAGCCCTCGGCATAAAGAACTCCCAGTGCCAGCGAACTCTTGCCCGAGCCCGACACGCCGGCAATGCCCACGAGCTTTCCCAGCGGAATATCGATATCGATGTCTTTGAGGTTATGGACGCGCGCGCCACGCACCTCGATAGCCTGCGGGCTCATCTTCTGTTCCGTCACCTTTATCACCCTACTCATGCCATAAAATGCGGTCGCGGATATACTCGCCCAGCATGGGCACGGTAAACCGGACGAGGCCGTATCCGGCGGCCTCGATGACGCGCTCGCGAATCAGGCTTGCGCGATATTTGCTCGCCCAACTCTGAGTACGGTCGCAGCGCTCAATGATATCCGCCATACGCGTCGGTTTACCCTCGTCAACCGCCATGGCCTCGATAAAGAGGCGTTGCGGACTGCGCAATCCATAATACAGGGGCGCGTCGACCGCTTCGTAGAACTCGGAGACGGCATCCGCATGGCCATCCTCGACATCGCACCTTTCAATGACCTGCGAGTTGCGTCGGACAGCAGAGCGCCACATGTAATAGCCCACCAGCTGAACCATATAGGGATGCCCCATGCTCTTGCGTGCCGCAAGGTCCGCCGTCTCCGCGTCAACGTAAAGACCAGCGTCTTTGACCGTCTGGATATATGAATCGCGCACTTTGGGCAAAGAAATCGCCCCCAGCGTGCGCTGCTGGGCACGGCGCAAAAACGTCACGCTCGGCTCTTCGAGCAAGTCATCAACCATACTGGGCAATCCAGCGAACACCAGCGCAAGACCGCGCTGGTCGCTATCGGGCAATCCCGTAGCATCCTGATCTCCGAGCACTTGCTGATAGAGAACGGCAAGAGCCGCCAACTCCTCGATAGACGCAGACTGCGCCTCGTCAATCGCAAACAGTATGCCCTTGCCTGGACCGAGCTTCTTGAGGCGCTCGTTGACCAGCCCTCGTAACGTCTCGCCCTTTGCTCGCGCCGCCTCGACCGACATCCGGCCAAACGACGGCCCGAACTCCATTGACGTCACAACGGGTTTATTCGAGCGAAGCGCGTCGGCTAAGCGGTCGCATAAGCCAAGCGAAGCGGAATCGGAGATAACCGCCCATCCGCGCTCGCTGGCTAGACGTTGCAGCTCCCGCAGGAGAACCGTTTTGCCGCAGCCGCGGTTTCCCGTAATGAGCATGAGCCTACCCGGCGCTCCGGAGCCGTTATCGAGTCCTTCCTCAAAATCTTCGATGACCGACTCTCGACCGATGAGCATCGGAGGCCGCTTGCCTGCCGTTGGCTTAAAGGGATTTGGATTCATGTCGGCCTCCTCGGATCGGTAAACCCTGGTAATAGTTATACCAACTTATACCGAGTTATACCAACAGCAAGTGACAAAGGGACTGTCCCTTTGTCACATGTGGCCGAAAAACTCGGCGTCTGCTGCTCGCCAGGGGCGGAAGGTGGAGGGGTCGATCTTTACGTGCGCCGCGGCGGGCACGTCGTACCATTTGACCGTGTAGCCGGCGCCGTGAAAGCAAAAGGCCGAGTCGGGCGTGTTGGGCAGATCGGCCTCGGGCTCATAGGCGGCCGCCTCGATGACGCGCTCGGCATCATGGCAAGCCGCATAGCCGGCGAACTCTAGATACAGATGCCCACGACCACTCGTGTAGGCAGCCACCTCCAGCGCATAATCCTGCACCTCGGATGCCGGTACGCGACCCACAAGCTTTGCCCGGTCGCCCGCCATCGTCGGTGGCTCGTACTCGGCACCCATGCGCGTGGCATCCGAGAGCGCCCGGCCCACGCACTCCCCCGGCACCTCAAGCTCAAAGTGGTACCACGGCTCCAGCAGCACCGCCGCGCCGGCCTCACGCGCCTGCATGAGCCCCTGGCGAATCGCGCGGTACGTGGCCTGGCGAAAATCGCCGCCCTCGGTGTGTTTGGCATGCGCGCGGCCGCCCGTGAGCGTAATGCACACATCGGTGATGGGCGAGCCGGTCAGCACGCCCAAGTGGTCGCGCTCCATGGCGTTGGTGAGTGCCAAACGCTGCCAGTTAAGATCGAGCTCGTCGGTCGAGGTCACGGTGCCAAACTGCACGCCCGAGCCCGCCGGCAACGGCTCCAGACGCAGATGCACCTCGGCATAGTGGCGCAGTGGCTCAAAGTGGCCCACGCCCTCGACCGGCTGCGAAATAGTCTCCTTATAGAGAATGCCGCCGGGCTCAAACTCGACCGCAAGGCCAAAACGATCGGCCAGCACGCGCTGCACGACCTCGAGTTGCACGGCGCCCATCAACTGCAGGTGAATCTGTTCCAGATGAGTATTCCAGCTTACGCCGAGCATGGGATCTTCGTCCGCCAGCCCAGTCAGCGCTTTGAACACCGCGTGGACATCGTGTTCGCCCGGAAGCACCGTATAGGTGAGGACCGGCGCAATGACAGGCGCATCGCCCGCGGGCTCCGCGCCCAGGGCGTCCCCCGGGCGAACGTGCGCAAGACCCGTCACGGCGCAAATACCGCCAGCAGCAACTTCTTGGGCAAGCTCATACTTCTCGCCGTTATAGATGCGTACCTGATCGACCTTCTGCTCCCATGCCTCGGCACCGGAACGTCCGGCAATCATCTGCTTGGCATGCAGTGTGCCGCCGGTCACCTTAACCCATGCCAAGCGCTCGCCGCGATCCCCGCGGCTGACACGATAGACGCGCGCGGCAAACTCCGGGAGCCACGCCTGTTCGCGCATCAGCGCGCATATACCATCCAACAGCTCGTCCACACCTTGGTCCTTGAGCGCCGAGCCGGCAAAGCAGGGAAAGAGCTTGCGCTCAGCAACCATGCGCGACAGCGTCGCGGAGGAAAGCTCACCCGCCTCAAGAAACTCCTCGAGCGCCGCCTCGTCTAACGCAGCAGCATCCTCCTGAACGGTGCCGCCCGCCAGCAGTTCGTTGGCATCCAGGCAGCCCTCGGAAAGACGCTGCCCGAGCTGTGCCAGCAAAACATCGCGGCCGGGATTCTCCAAATCGATCTTGTTGATGAAGATGAACGTCGGGATGTCATAG
The DNA here is from genome assembly GCA_900544385.1 of uncultured Collinsella sp. Taxonomy (GTDB): domain Bacteria; phylum Actinomycetota; class Coriobacteriia; order Coriobacteriales; family Coriobacteriaceae; genus Collinsella. The sequence continues at coordinate 458 of UQVD01000069.1, read as the reverse complement.
CGCGCAAGCAGGCGCCACAGGGTTTCGGTGTGCCCCTGTACGCCATCGTTGGCGCCTACCACCAGAATCGCGTAGTCCAGGGCACGCAGCGTGCGCTCCGCCTCGGCAGAAAAATCGACATGGCCGGGAGCGTCCACGAGCATAACGTGGGTGTCACCATGGTCGAGCACAGCCTGCGACGAGAAGATCGTGATACCGCGCTCACGCTCAATCTCGTTCGTATCCAGATGCGAGTCGCCATCGTCAACGCGGCCGCGCTTGCGAATGCGGCCCGCGTTAAACAGCATGGCCTCGGCCAGCGTGGTCTTGCCGGCATCGACATGCGCCAAGATTCCAACGACCGCTTGCTTCGACATGGCTCTCCTCTTATTGCAAGCCCATCGCACGCGGCAACGGGCACCCTCGTTCCACACTGGATCTGTCTCTTATACACATCTGACGCTGCCGACGATATGCAG
>UQVD01000068.1 GCA_900544385.1 uncultured Collinsella sp. | reverse complement strand
GCGGCAATCTGCCTTTCAACTTCGGCGGCATGACCAGAAGGTCAATGCCGCCTTGTTTCAAGGCACCTTGCTCGCTCTGGCGGGCTTTCGCTGTCCGCGCCAAAACATCGGCGTTGCCGGGCCGGCACTTGGGGACGTTCCTTTTCTGCCGGCACCTGGGGACACTCCTTAGCCGTTGGGGGCGTTCTTAAACGACTAGTCTGGGCGGCGGCCGTGTGCTGCTGTCCGCGTGGCGGCGTATAATCGGCGGCAGATGACTTGAACGTTAGGAAACCATGACCGATAGCATGCAGCAGATGGCGCTCGACACGCTCGGCGCCTATTTTGGCTACACCTCGTTTCGCCCGGGACAGGACCGCATGGTCGATGCGATCCTTGCCGGTCGTGATGCGCTGGGTGTTATGCCCACGGGCGCCGGCAAGTCCATTTGCTACCAGGTGCCCGCGCTCATGCTGCCCGGCATCACCTTTGTGGTGAGTCCGCTGCTGTCGCTTATGGAGGACCAGACCCGTGCGTTGCTCGCGGCGGGTGCGCGACCCAGCTATCTCAACTCCAGCCTTACTCCGGCCCAGCAAAACACCGTGCTCAAGCGAGCGCGCGAGGGCCGCTACCAGCTTATGTACGTGGCGCCCGAGCGCTTGCTCGAGCCGCGTTTTTTGGCCTTTGCGCAGGAGGCTGCGGGTTCCGCCGGCATTGGCGTGCCGCTCGTGGCCATTGACGAGGCCCACTGCGTAAGCCAATGGGGTCAGGATTTCCGCCCCGCCTACCTGCAGATTCGCGAGTTCATCGATTCCCTGCCGCAGCGCCCCATCGTGGCGGCCTTTACCGCTACGGCGACCGAGCGTGTGCGCGCGGACATTCAGCAGATGCTTGGCCTGCAAAACCCCGCGACGGTAGTGACGGGCTTCGATCGCAAGAACCTCTACTTTGGTTGCGAGGAGATGGGCGACAAGGCCAAGACTGCCTGGGTGCGCGACTACGTGATCGCGCATTCGAGCGAGAGCGGCATCGTGTATTGTTCGACCCGCAAGACAGTTGATGCGCTGGCGGGCGAGCTTGCCGAGGCGCTGGGCCCCAGCGGCATTCGCGTTGGCCGCTACCATGCCGGCATGGGCAACGACGCCCGTCGCCAAAGCCAGCGCGCCTTTATCGACGACGATATCCAGGTGATGGTTGCCACCAACGCCTTTGGCATGGGCATCGACAAGCCCAACGTGCGCTACGTGATCCACAACAACGTGCCCGAGAGCATCGAAGCCTACTACCAGGAGGCGGGCCGCGCCGGCCGCGATAGCGACCCGGCCAGCTGCTACTTGCTGTGGAACGGCAACGATTTTCGCATGCGCCGCTTTCTGATCGACCGCGGCGATGCTGCCGATGAGGCGCTCGACGACGAGCAGCGCGCGTGGGCGCTCCAGAATCGATATCGTCTGCTCAGCCAGATGGAGGGCTACTGCAATACCACCGGCTGCCTGCGCGAATACATGCTGCGCTACTTTGGCGACGAGGCCGCGGCCGAGCATGCCGCGGCCAGTACGGGCGGCACCGCCACGGACGACGTCGAGAGCTGCGGCAACTGCAGCAACTGCCTCACGCAGTTCGAGGTCGAGGACGTCACCGATATGGCCCGCGCCGCCGTGCGCTACGTGGCCACGCGTCCCATGCGCTTTGGCAAGTCGCTCATCGCCGATGTGCTCCACGGCGGCAACATCGAGCGCATTCGCCAGATGCATCTGGACGAGGACCGCGGCTACGGTGAGCTGTCGAGCGAATCGGTCGGGCGCATCAAGGACATCATCGGCCAGCTGTGCGGCCGCGGTTATCTGGCCACCTCGCAGGGGCAGTACCCGGTCGTGGGGCTGGGTCCGCGTGCCGTCGAGGTCGAGGATGAGGCGTTCGCCTTTACCGTTAAGCGCCGTGCGTCCAAGCGCAAGGCCTCGGCCCGCGCCCGCCGCGCCGTCGATCTGCTGCGCGAGGAGGCCGAGCTGGATCAGCGCCCGCGTGTTGGCGACGATGCCGAGCTGTTCGAGCGCCTGCGTGCCCTCCGCAAGGAGATCTCGACGGAGCTGGAGATGGCGCCGTACATGGTCTTTTCCGACAAGGCCCTGCGCGGCCTGTGCCGCCTACGCCCACAGACGCGCGATGAGCTTATCCAGGTCAGCGGCATCGGCGAGAAAAAGGCCGACGCCTTTGGCGAGCAGTTTATGGCGGCGATTGAAGAGTTTGAGTCCGAGCATGCACGGAATGGAGCATAACGATGGCATCCGATGATAAAACCGAGCGCACTGAGGTGTCCGCTGTGCCGCTGTACCAGCAGGTTATGGACGACCTAAAGGGCGAGATCGCGCGTGGCGTGTACGCATCCGGCTCGCGCATTCCTTCCGAGATGGAGCTCGCGAAGTACTACGGCGTGGGACGCATCACCGTGCGCCGCGCCATCGAGGAGCTGTCGCGCGCGGGGTATCTCAACCGCCAGCAGGGGAGGGGCACGTTCGTGTGCGCGCCCAAGCTCAAGCGCAAGATTGTCCAGAAGGGTGACGTTCAGAGCTTTTCCGAGGGTTGCGCTGCCAACGACATGGTGCCGGGTGCGCGCCTGGTATCGCGCACGGTGGTTGCGGCGACGCGCGAGGACGCGGCGTTCTTTGGCGTAGAGCCCGGCTGCGAGCTTATCGTGGTCGAGCGCGTGCGCACGGCCGACGGCATCCCCGTCATGCTCGAGAACAACGCCTTTGTGCTGGCTGACCATCCCTATCTGCAGACACTTGCCGATAAGGACCTCACCGATAACTCGATCTTTGCGCTCGTTGCCGAGCATTCGGGCCGCGCACCGCTCAAGTCCGACCCTTGCACCGTGGAGATTGCGCTTGCCGATGCTCAGGCGGCCCCGCTGTTGGAGGTGCCGGTCGGCGAGCCGCTCTTTTATATGGAGGCGTACTTTACCGATGAGGACGAGCGACCCTTGCTGCTCGGACGCCAAAAGATCGTGGGCTCGCGCTACGTCTTCGACATCTAACGTCCATAGATAGAATAACATAGAACAAATTTGCCGAGATGACTTCACAGGCTTTGTTACACGTGTTATAAATAGGACAACATAGAACGACAGCAGGTACGAGCAGCCGTCGCTCAAAGCCGCCCCACAAGGAGGAACATCAGGATGAACGCACATGATCTGGTTCAGGAAATCATCGAGCGCAAGGGTAAGATTGAGAATGTCTTTTGGATTGCTTGTGGCGGTTCGATGATTGACCTGATGCCGGCCAACGAGCTGCTCAAGCGCGAGGCCACCACGTTTACCTCGACGGTCTACACGGCACGCGAGTTTTGCCTGATGGCCCCCAAGAGCCTAGGGCCGAAGTCGCTCGTTATTGCCTGCAGCCACAGCGGCAACACGCAAGAGGTCGTCGACGGCTGCGAGATGGCGCTGGCGGCCGGTGCCGAGGTCGTTGCCCTCACCGACTGCGAGGGCTCCAAGATCGACAACGGCAAGTGGACCACCTGGGTCTACCCCTGGGGCGAGGGCGTGCCGCAGGCCGAGGTGCCTCAGGGCATCGGCGCTCTGATCGCCGCCGAGCTGCTCGACCAGCAGGAAGGCTACGAGGCACTCGCTGACATGTACGAGGGCCTAAAGCAGATGGATGCGCTGCTGCCCGCCGCCCGCGAGAAGGTCAACGCCGAGCTGGGCGCCCGTTTTGCCGAGCTCTGCCAGCAGCACAAGTTCTTCTACATCCTGGGCTCCGGCCCCAACTTTAGCCAGACCTACGCTATGGCGATTTGCTCGCTTATGGAGATGCAGTGGCAGCACTGCTGCTACATCCACTCCGGCGAGTATTTCCACGGTCCTTTCGAGGCTACCGAGCCCGGCGTGTTCTACTTTGTGCAGCTCGGATCGGGCGAGTGCCGCCCCATGGAGGAGCGCGCGCTCGCGTTCCTCAACACGCACACCGATACAGTCATGGTGCTCGATGCACTCGAGTACGGCGTAGGCGAGGTGCCCGCCAGCGTGCGTTCGTTCCTGGAGCCGATCTTCTTCTACAACATGAGCTGCAAGCTGCGCGCCGCCCGCGGCAAGGTCTTCGACCACAGCCCCGAGGTTCGTCGCTACATGGGCATCGAGCAGTACTAGGTAACGGGGAAAGCATTCACCTTCGATTCGCAAGCGTGTCGTGTGAGTCAAAAAAGCGGGCCGCGCCGGGGATTTCCGGCGCGGCCCGCTTGGTATCGCGCATAGATTGGTAAGGTTGCGGAGCCAGCGGCTTACTTGGCGTCGTAGGCCTCGGCATCCCACCAGTCGAGTTGGGCGATGTTGTCGCGGATGTGCTGGCAGCTCTTGTGGAAGCCTTCGAGCTCGTGCTCGGAAAGGTCGAGTGTGTAGACCTCCTCGACGCCCTCGGCACCGATCACGCACGGCAGGGAGGTAAAGATACCCTCCTCGCCATACTGGCCGGTCATAAGCGTAGAGGCCGAAAGCACGGCGTGCTCGTTGTGCAGCACGGCGGCGCAGACGCGCGCGGCGGAGTTGGCAACGGCGTACTCGGTGCACTGCTTGCCCTGGTAGGTCACATAGCCGCCCTTGCGTGCAAGCTCCTCGACCTCCATGTGGTCGAAGGCGTACTTGTCGGGGTTCTCGGCCTGAAGCTCGTTGAGATTTTTGCCGGCGATGGTTGCGGCCTTAAAGGCAGCAAGCTGGCTAAAGCCGTGCTCGCCGATCATGTAGGCGTCGATGGACTTGGGGCTCACGCCGACCTTCTTGGAGATCTCGGTGCGCAGGCGGGCAGAGTCCAGGCCGCAGCCCGAGCCGATGATCTTCTTGGGATCGTAGCCGGTCAGGTGCCACAGCTCGGTGCACACGACGTCGCAGGGGTTGGAGATGCTCACGAAGATGCCGTCAAAGCCGGCGTCGACGATGCGCTTGGCAAAGGTGCGGGCGGCGTCGGTGGTAAAGAACAGCTCGCCGTCGCGGTTGCCGGCGGCCAGCGCGACCTTGCCGGCGGCGTTGACGATGACGTCGCAGCAGGCAAGCTCCTCGTAGTGGTCGTAGCAGTTGACGATCTTGGTGTTGTACGGGACAAACGAAAGGGAGTCGCGCAGGTCCTGGACCTCGGACGTCACCTTGGCCTCGTTGATATCGCACAGGTACAGCTCATCGGCAATGCCCTGCATGAGCAGGCTGTTGGCGACATGTGCTCCTACGTGGCCCTGGCCGACCACACCGATCTTACGCGTCTGGTACATATACGTATCCTTTCGGCCGAGTTTTTCGCGTCGAACCATTGTAGCGTCCTGCTGCCACTTTGCTAGGCTAAAGCGCCGTAGATTTTTGGACATGCCTTAATCTCTACTTTTGGAGTGATTTGGGCCGCTGACGGCATCGCTGGGCGATGTGCTCGCGCGGATGAGGCCGGTCGTTGTACCATAGCTGCAACTGACTCGTAAGGAGCATCCATGCCCATTCGCATTCCCGACGCCCTCCCTGCCGCCACGCAGCTCGAGAGCGAGAACATCTTTGTCATGACCGAGTACCGCGCGCTGCACCAGGACATCCGTCCGCTGCGCGTGCTCATCCTCAACCTCATGCCCACCAAGATCGCTACCGAGACGCAGATCATGCGCAAGCTCTCCAACACGCCGCTGCAGGTGGAGGTGGACCTGCTGCGCACGAAAACGCACGAGGCCACGCACGTGAGCGCCGGCCACCTGGAGACGTTCTATCGCACGTTCGACGACATCCGCGACATCCACTACGACGGCCTGATCATCACGGGCGCGCCGGTGGAGCAGATGCCGTTCGAGGAGGTCGACTACTGGCCCGAGCTCTGCCAGATCATGGATTGGTCCACCACGCACGTGCACTCCACGCTGCACATTTGTTGGGGCGCACAGGCGGGGCTCTACCATCATTACGGTATCCAGAAGTACGACCTACCGGCAAAGGCGAGTGGCGTATTTGAGCATTATCTGGTGAAGCCGCAAAGCCCGCTGGTCCGCGGCTTTGACGACCGTTTCTATGCCGTGCATTCGCGCAACACCGATGTGCGCCGCGAGGACGTGGAGGCCGAGCCGCAGCTTGAGGTTGTGGCCGTGTCTGACGAGGTTGGCCTGTACATCGTCAAGTCGACCGACAGCCGTCGCTTCTTTGTCTTTGGCCATCCCGAGTACGATACCGACACGTTGCGCCTGGAGTACGAGCGCGACGTGAAGCGCGGGCTCAACCCCCAGGTTCCGGCGCATTACTTCCCAGGTGACGACCCCACCGCCGAGCCGCGTAACGTCTGGCGCAGCCAGGCTCAGCTGTTCTACACCAACTGGCTCAACTACTACGTCTACCAGACCACGCCCTACGACCTGGCCCGCGCCGGCGAGGAGCACTAGGCTGCGACTGTGGCCGTGGCTGATGTGACGGCGGTTAGGCGCTGATGATGTTGGGTAGCGGCAGGTCGTGGGCATCGGTGGGGACGTGGTTGATGCGTTGTTCGTCGAAGGCGATGCCGACGATTTGACATACGGGCGAGAGCATGGGCAGGTAGCGGTCATAGCAGCCGCCGCCGTAGCCCAGGCGCGCGCCGGTTTGATCGAAGGCCACGAGCGGCACAACAATCATGTCGAGTGCTTCGGCAGGCACGATGGGGAAGCGGTCGCTGTCGATGTCCGTGGCCGCGAAGGCCCTCGCGGGGTGGGCGATAAACGGAGCCGCGGACGCATCGTCGGCGGCAACTGCTCGCATGCACATGCGCTGGCCACAAGCTGCGGCATCAATTGCCGAGAGCATGCACGGATAGGCCACGCGCCAGCCGCGTTTGGCGGCCGCAGCGGCAAACGCGGCTGGGTCGACTTCGGAGCCCATCGCGGCATAGATGGCAACGGTGTGCGGCGCCGCGGCATCCAAGCGATCCAACAGCTCAACAAGCCGCGCGCAGATAACGGCAGACTTCGCTGCCCGCAAGTCCAAATCAAGAGCATCACGCCGAGCAATCACCGCCCGCCGCAACTCAGCCTTGTCCATCCCAACCTCCTCTAGCAAACTTGCCAAAAAGGGACAGGTTTATTTTGGCGGGTTTTATCTGTGCTGTGATGGGCGTCTGCGGCGGTTTGTCTCGATCTGTAACAGTAACTCGGCAAAATTGGACCTAGTTGTTACAGATTGAGACAAAAGGTCGGCGTCGTCTGGAAACGTCTCGATCTGTAACATCTGGAGCCGATATTGCCGTCTAGATGTTACAGATTGAGACAAACCGCCGCGGTGGGCTGCGCCGCCCCGCTCATGCCGCAGAAAAAAGGTAGATTTTCGGGCATGTCCCAAAAATCTACCTTTAGTGCGTTAGCCCAGCAGGTCGATGACGTTGAAGCCGGCGTTGCTCTTGGCGATGACGTCTCGGCCGCCAAAGACGCAGGTGGGCGACTCGGCTGCGATGCGCGTCACGTCGGCGCCGAGCGAGCGCAGCTCACCGGGCGTGGCGGCGAGCATCTGGGCGCGACGCTCCTCGCGCGCATGCGAATCGAGCCCGGCCAGGTAGGTCGTGTTGCGGCGCTTGGTGAGCGCATACGGCTTCACCGGCGCGTCCATGCCGCTCACGCAGCTCACGATAAAGCCCTCAAAGGCGGCCTCGTCGGGCTCAAAGCTGCCAAGCCATGCACCCGCGCGCTTCACGCGCTCAATCGAAGGATCGATCGCCGGGTCGCGGTAGGTGTAGAACGCCGTCTGGCGCTCGCCGGCTGCGCGGAATCCGCAGCCGTACGCACCGCCCTTCACGCGAATCTCGTTCCACAGGTAATCGTAGGAGAGCGCGTTGGCAGCCACGGCCCAGGCGCCCGTCACGTCGATGCCCAGGCGACGCGGGTCGCACGCGCTTGCCGCAAAGCAGATATCGCTGGGGATGACGAAAGCCTCGTGGCGGTCGCGCGGCGTCGGCACCACGAGAGCGTCGCGGCCGGTATCGGCACCATCGCCCGCACCCAGCCCCAGGTCGCCCGCGGCATCCCAGTATGCGTCAAAGTCCTCGTTGCTGCCGGTAAAGCTCGCCATGCAGCCATCGGCCACAAAGATACGCTCCGCCAGCTCGGCAAGCTTGGTACGCAGCCCGTCCACGCGCTCGTCAAAGTGCTCGAGCAGATCGCGCAGGAACAGGTAGAAATCCACGCCCGAAAGCTGCTCGCGCACCACGGCCGAAGGCGAGCTGTAGCTCATCGCGCGACCGAGCGCCGCCGAGTGGCCGTTGTTGATAAAGCCCTGCTCAAGCCCAATGCGAATCTGCGTGAGCACGTCGCGCACGCGGTCGGCGTCGGCGTCTGCCAAAAGCGTGCTCGACCATACCTCGCGCGGCAGGCTCGCCAGCGCATCGATCTTCTCGGACAGGGCGCCGGCGCTCACCAGCAGGTAGGGGCGCACGCCGTCCACGTCGGGTTGGGTCATGACTTCGGTCGTAAAGCTCAAAAAGCCCAGCTTGCCAGCGAGCAAGTTGTCGAGTTCCTCGGCCGAGTGCTCGCGCGTGGGCAGCTGCTTAAACAGGCGGCAGAGTAGCGTCACATAGGGCAGGTCCTCAAACGCGACGCAGCTCAGGTCGAAATACTGCATGGCGTAGGCCAGACGGTTGGTGGGGATGCCGTGGCGCAGGCAGGGGATGGGCGCGGTCGTGTCCACGATCAGCGGCGGCTCGGGGCGCGCTTCGCCAATGTCGGACACGCGCAAGCGCGGCAACGTGGCCTTAGCCTCGGGCGTGTCTTCGGCCTCCTGCGCGGCACGCAGCGCGGCCGTGCGCTCGACCACGTCGGCCAGCTCGGAATCGGTCATGGCATCGCGCTTGGCTGCCAGCTCGGCGGCCTCGGCACCCTCCGAACCCTCGGCGGCGTCCACCGGCACCAGCTCGACCAGTGCCGTGTGATCGTTCTGCAGCACCAGCTCGCGCAACAGGTCCTCAAAATAGCTGCCGTCCAGCTCGCCACGCAGCTCCTCGTACACTGGGCCGTACTTGAGCGCCAACGTCGCGGCGTCGTCATCGTAGAGCCAGGTGCTCAGCGCGTCGCACGCAATGGCCACGCCATCGGCGATACCGTAGTCGCGCTGGCGCAGGTCGTATTCGTTGCTGCTGATGATGGCTTCCAGGCGCTCGCGCGGAACGCCGAGCTCGCACAGGTCGCGACAGGCGTCCTGGAACACGCGACGCAGCTCGCGCGCCACGCCGGGCTGAGCGTTTTGCAGCATGATGAGCTCGTAGGGCTGCATGCTCTCGGCCGCGGTGTAGCTCACCACGTTGCCGCCCAGGCCGGCGGCCAGAATGGCCTTCTTAACCGGTGCTTCGTTGGAGCCCAGCAGTGCTTCAAACAGGATATCCGCCGCGATCGTGCGCTTGCGGTCGAGCGCGCTGCCCAGCACCAGGCCCAGGCCCACCAAGGCGTTCTCGGGCGTGGTTGCCATCTCGACGCGCTTATACTCGCAGGTCACGGGTGCCTGCACGCCCAACGGATTGGGCGCCAGCGTGGACGGGTCCTCGCCGGCGGCGACGGCAGCGTCCATGCGGCAGCTCGCGGCGCTCGGCTGCGACAGATAACGCTCGTCCAAAAACGCCAGCGCGCGGTCCACATCTAGGTCGCCGTAGAGCGTTATATAAGAGTTGGAAGGATTGTAGTGGCGCGCGTGCGTGTCCAGGAACTGCTCGTAGGTGAGTTCGGGAATCGCGCGCGGGTCGCCACCGCTCTCGTGCGCATAGGCGGTGTTGGGATAGAGCGCAGCGTTGACGGCGTCGTCCAGCACGCTCATGGGGTCGGACAGTGCACCCTTCATCTCGTTGAACACCACGCCGTTATAGCGCAGCGTGCCCTCGCGCAGGCTGGCGGAGCTGACGCCGCCCTCGCCTTCGACGTCCTCCGGCAGGTCAAGCTCGTAGTGCCAGCCCTCCTGCTCAAAAATGGTGGGCTTGGTATAGATGGCCGGGTTGAACACCGCGTCCAGGTACACGTCCATCAGGTTGTACAGGTCCTGCTCGTTGGTGGTGGCAACGGGGTAGATGGTCTTGTCGGGGTAGGTCATGGCGTTGAGGAACGTCTGCATGGAGCTCTTGATCAGGTCGACAAACGGCTCCTTGACGGGAAACTTGGCCGATCCACACAGCACCGAGTGCTCAAGAATATGGAACACGCCGGTGGAATCGGCCGGCGGCGTCTTAAAGCCAATGGCAAAGGCCTTGTTCTCGTCGTCGCACGCCAGGTATAGCAGGCGAGCGCCCGAGGCGGTGTGGCGCAGCACGTAAGCGTCCGAGTCGAGCTCGGGCACGGTCTCGCAGCGCTCGACGGCAAAGCCATGACAGGTGGTGCCAGGCACCAGCAGTGCGGCGGCAGCGGCGCGCGGGTCGGTTGAGGTGGTGGGCATATGCAGTCTCCTTTGACGCCCCAGCGGGGGCGAATCGAGTCGAATCCTCGAGAGTATACCCATATGGGGCCGCGGCACTGCGGCGAACTGGAGACGATGCCAGCGGATTGGGCATAGGCCCCGCGTGCCCGCCGAATGAGCGTGGAAATTTGGACGCCTATCGAATAAGAGTGGATTTTCGGACGGAATCAGCCTCAAAAGGGGGTGCGGACGATTTCTTGGACCGCACCTAGGCGTATCCAAGCTTCCTGCGGTACTCCATCGGGCTCAGCCACTCTAGGGACTTCTTGATGCGCCCGTCCCGATAGTACACGAGGTAGGCCTCGAGCCTCCCCATGAACTCCTCGGCCGTCACGCCCTCCCAGTCCCTGTAGCGGAAGAACTCGTTCTTGAGGCGCCCGAAGAAGCCCTCGCAGGCCGAGTTGTCCGGGCTGCAGCCCTTCGCGGACATGC
>UQVD01000067.1 GCA_900544385.1 uncultured Collinsella sp. | reverse complement strand
TCAGGGCGTTTCCGGTCTGTTTGGCCTGCTGATCGTCGTTCCCGGCCAGCAGCTCGGCTACGTTGCCGCTATGCTGCTTGCCTACGCCGCCGGCTTTGTCCTGACGTGGTTCTTTGGCGTCGACGAGCAGAAGATCAACGAGTTCTTTGGCGAGTAGCCTGATGCTGCGCGCTATGTCATTCGAGCGTCATGACGTGCCGCAGATCTCTTGATGCTATGGTTGTGCCGGCGGGGCTAACTGCTCCGCCGGCCTTTTTTAAAGGAGAATCGAAGCGTGAGAACGGGTATTTCTGTCTATCTTTCCAGTCCCCTGCAGGATATCGAGCGGACGATTGAACATGGTGCCGCGGCGGGTGCGCGCTATGCGTTTACCTCGCTGCATATTCCCGAGGATGGGGGAGCGGCATATGCCGATAAGGTTCGCCAGGTGCTGTCGCTGCTTTCCGCTCGCGGTATTGCGCTCATTGCCGATGTGGGGCCGCGCACGTGCGATTTGCTGGGCCTTGAACGCATGGAGGATTTGCGCGATCTGGGACTGGAATACCTGCGCCTGGATTACGGCTTTAGTGCCCAGCGGGTCGCGGAGCTGTCCGGTGTATTTCGCATTGTGGTCAATGCATCGACGGTGAGTCCTGATGAAATCGCATCGTGGCGAGAAGCCGGCGCCGACGTGACTCGTTTCGCCGCCTGCCACAATTTTTACCCCAAGCCTTATACCGGTTTAGCTCTTGAAGATGTTGCTCGGACGAATCTTCGTCTTGCGGCGCTCGGCTTTGAAATCATGGCTTTTGTGCCGGGCGATGCCAACGTTCGTGGGCCGGTATTCGAGGGATTGCCGACGGTTGAGGCGCAACGCGGTCGCGCGTCAAAGGTTGCCCTCAACATGCTTGAGCTCGCACATGGCGCCGATTGCGACATTGTTTTGGTCGGCGACCCCGATCTTTCCGAAGCGGGTTGGGCGCAGTTTGCTCAAGTTTCCGCCGGATACGTGGACCTGCAATGCGAGCTTGAGCCCGGTTATGCCTATGTGCGCGGGCAGATTCATCACGACCGGCCCGACTCGAGTGTCCTCATCTTTAGGTCTCAGGAGTCACGTACGAAGCTTAAGCCGGATTCCGTGCCGACGGATGCCGGAGCCGGCCTGCCGCGAAAGGCGGGGTCGATCGCTGTGAGCAATAGCGGATATGGGCGCTACGAAGGCGAGCTTGAGATTGCGCGGGTCGATCTTCCCGGTGACGAGCGCATGAACGTTGCGGGCCATATCACGCCCGAGGCAATGGAACTGCTGCCGTTTATCAAGCGCGGATTCGGGGTACGGTTCGTTTAACGTGTGACCTGCGGGCTACAATTGGCCCATCATACGAAGGCGCCTCGTGTGGCGTGTGCCTGCGTTGGCCGATCTATATTCGGAGGATTCCCATGACTGTACTGTTTGTTGAATATCCCAAGTGCTCGACCTGTAAGAAGGCCAAGGCATGGCTGGACGAACATGGGGTAGAGTATATCGATCGCGATATCGTTTTGGACAATCCCACGGCTGATGAGCTTGCGACCTGGATTGCTCGTTCGGGGCTGCCGGTGCGGCGCTTCTTTAATTCATCGGGCATGAAATATCGAGAGCTGGGCCTGAAGGCGCGTCTGGATGCGGGCATGACGGATCGGGAGTGCTACGAGCTGCTGGCGACCGACGGCATGCTGGTCAAGCGTCCGCTGCTGGTGGGCGACGACTTTGCGATTCCCGGCTTTAGGGAAGCGGCTTGGGCCGAGGCGTTGCTGTAGCGGCTGCGGAAAGTGCGACCCGGAATTCGCTTCCAGAATGGGATGCGCTTTCCCAAAGTGGCCGGTTGCGGAAAGCACGTCCCATTCTGAGCTTCGATTGTGGGACACGGTTTCCGGTTGAGGGCTCGACGGGAAAGTGGGGACCAGTTTGAGCTTGAAATCTGGGGCGCACTTTCCGCCGGCGGGCCTGCCCCAGTCAGTCCGCCAGCTGTGCCCATTCGTGCGGATCGTAGACCTTTACGTGTTTGTTGGGCTTGCCGCTCCAGTACTCCTCGTCCATAAAGGGCAGATATGCCTGAACGCCGGGGCAGATAAAGGGAATCCGCTGCTGTTGCAGTCGCTCGCGCTGGCGCTGCTCCAGGTGCGCCTCGGATATGACGGTCGGCATACCGGACAACTCGACGAGGCTTGCCTGGATTCGCTTAAGGTCGGGGAGTCCCGCGTGCCATGACATCCGCATGATCAAAAAGGATGCACGGCGGTATTTTGCCTGCACCACAGTAATGGCGGGGCGCAGTGTGGGATGGATTTTGTCCCGTTCGGGCCAAAGGTCGGCAGTGATCTCAAGGCCCAGGGTCTCCCATAGGTAATCAAGCTCTTCGTCCATGGCGCCTCGATATCTACGCGATCATTGATACTTCGATTGTGTTGCCTGGTGCTATCGTTTTCACGGTAGAATCTGCCAACGGTTGACGGCTACCGCTCGCGGCGTTTTGCCCTTCGTGTACAGCGGTTGGCTTCACAGGTCCTTCACGGGTTGGACTAAATTAAGCCAATTTGACTGAATTTCAAAAAAGTCAAAATTGGGGCTTGCGTCACGGCGAGACTTCCCGTATATTTCTTTCTTGCGCAAAGGCACAGCCGAGCGCAGCGATGCAGTCATTGGGATGTCGTCTAATGGCAGGACAGCGGATTCTGGTTCCGTCAATGGGGGTTCGACTCCCTCCATCCCAGCCATTGCATTTGCTACATATGGCCCGTTCGTCTAGCGGTTTAGGACGCCGCCCTCTCAAGGCGGAGATCACCAGTTCGAATCTGGTACGGGCTACCAAAATTGAACGCCCGGGCCTCGTAAGAGACCCGGGTTTTGTGTATTGACCGTATATACGGCGCCTGCCGTGTTTCGCTCAGATCGAGGAGTAGCCATGGATCTGCCCATCAGCTTGCAAGACATCACGTATGCCGAGAACTATCTGGCGCAGGGCGACCTGGCTACGGCGACGCCGCTGCTGGAGCGTCTGGTGGAGCTCGCCGAGGAGTATATCGACGCTGAGTGCAAGACGGAGGAGAAGCGCCAATACTTTAGCTTCGATAGCAAGTTTGAGCGCTTGGCCTATCGCCGCGTGGAGAAGGATCCGCGCGAGCTCGTGCAGGTCGAGGTGCCGTTTGACCGCCTGTACTCTGACATGGCGTTTGCCTACATTCGCCAGCAGGATTATGTGAGCGCTCGTAATGCCCTGATGCAGGCTGTGCGTTGGGACCCCATGAACTGCAACTATCGCTTGGATTTGGCCGAGCTGTTCCGCGCACTCGAGGACAAGCAGGAATGGGCATCGCTCTCGTTCTCGGTGCTGGAGCGTGCAAGCGATGGCAAGTGCGCCGCCCGCGCCTACGCCAATCTAGGCCAGTATTTCTTGGAGCCCGAGACCGAGAACGTTTCGGCTGCCGTGGGCTGCGCGCGTCTGGCGCTGCGCCTGGCGCCCAACGATGCGCATACGACGCGCCTGCTCAACAAGATCCATACCACCTATCCGGATGCCGCCGATGAGAGCGACGACCACGTGATGGGTGAACTGGCCCTGCAAGGTGTGCCGACCTCGCCTTCGGCCGAGATTGCCATCTGCCTGATTATGTGCGCGACCGATGCTGCAAGTGACGGCGACAAGCAGGAGGCGACGCGCCTGACGGTGCGTGCTCGCGACTTGGTGGGCGAGGAGGCCTGCGCGGCGATTATCAAACTGGTGCGCGAGAGCGACGCCGAGCTCAATGCCGAGCGCAAGGCAAAGCGCGAGGCTGCGGGCTCAAACGCCGACGGCGCCAAGGAGGCCGGCGATGCCCAGTAAGCGCGAGCGCAAACTCATTTCCAAGAATCGCTCGGCACATCACGAGTACTTTATCGATGAGACATTTGAGTGCGGTATTGAACTGAGTGGCACCGAGGTCAAGTCGATTCGCGAGCGCGCCTGCCAGATCACCGATACCTTCGCGCTGATCCGCGGCGGGGAGTGCTGGCTCGTCGGCCTGCATATCCACCCTTATAGCCATGGTGGCGTGTGGAATCGCGATCCCGACCGTCGGCGTCGTCTGCTGCTGCACCGCAAGGAGATTGACTTTCTTGACGGCAAACTTCGCAACCGTGGTTATGCGCTGGTTCCGTTGGAGCTCTACTTTAATACCGACGGCCGCGTAAAGCTGCTGCTGGGTCTAGGTCGCGGCAAGAAGCTCTACGACAAGCGCGAGGACATGGCCAAGCGTGATGTCCAACGCGAGATCGACCGCGCCCTTAAGGAACGCAACCGCTAGGCACTCTGTATAAGTTGCGGTGGAATACGGACTGTTTTGCCTGTTTGAGGGGCTATTCAGTCCCTATTTCACCGCAACTGCGGGCGTCTCATCTTTCTTACTGTTCTGACACATATGTCTTAAAGGCGGCGTCCGTTATGGGTGCCGCCTTTTTTGTGGGTACATACATTCATGAGGTTCCAACCCGAGCTAGGGGAGTGATCGTTATGGACAAAACTGCGTTCTTTACCATGCCGAGCGGTCTGTACGTGGTGAGCGCTGCGGCAGACGGGTTGCGCGCCGGCTGCGTCATCAACACTGCGGTGCAGGTGACGTCCATGCCGCCGCGTATTTCGGTTGCCGTGAACAAGGACAATGTCACCTCGGGCGTCATCGCATCGGCCAAAGCGTTCGCGCTGACCGTGATCGATCAGACTGCCGACATGCTCTACATCGGTAACTTTGGGTTCCGCACCAGCAGCGATTATGACAAGTTTGCCAAATACGAGACCCGCGAGACGGCTCTGGGCATGCCCTATGTGCCTGAGTACGCGGCGGCCCTGTTTAGCTGCCGTTTGATCGACACTGTGGATGTGGGCACGCATCTGCTGTTTATTGGCGAGGTCGAGGATGCCGAGCGCCTGAGCGACGAGACGCCGCTGACGTACGACTACTATCACAAGGTGCTAAAGGGCAAGACGCCGCCCAAAGCCTCGTCGTATCAAGGCTAGAAATGTTCTAAAAATACTTGCATTATGTTATTGAGAATATATACTAATAAGTAAGTACACCAGCAGTCACGTTCGAGAGGAGAACATCATGGCTGAGGAGAAGAAGACGTATAAGTTTGTGTGCACCGTTTGCGGTTACGAGGTTGAGGTCGACACGCCCGAGCTGCCCGAGGACTACGTGTGCCCGGTCTGCGGCGTCGGCCCCGATGAGTTTGAGCTTGTCGAGGAGTAGCTCGTAGACACACGACTTGCAACAACATATAGCTCTGTCCAAGGGCCCCGGTCGAATTCTCGGCCGGGACCCTTTTGATTTATCTGACGGTTTAAAACGGTCTCACGTGTTACAGATTGAGACGTTATATCTGGACAGTTACGCCATCCCAATTACATCCCCGTTAGCAGCACGATGTCGAGAATCGTCACGATGACGCCGATTCCTACGAGCAGCGCGTTGAGCGGGCGCGAGTTGGTGTATTTGCCCATGACGCGGGGCGAACTGGTGAGTCGTATGAGCACAAAGACCGTAATTGGCAGCTGAAGCGACAGCAGCGCCTGACTCCAAATGAGACCCTCAAAAGGATTCGGGACGACCAAGCACGCCGCCACTGCGCCGACGAAGCAGGCCGCCACCCCGATCGAGGAATGTCGGTCGTGGATGTCGTATTCCTCGTCGAACATGCCCGCGGTGATGGTGCCCGCCGCCATGCCCGCCGTCACACTACTCGATAGTCCCGCAAACAGCAGTGCCACCGCAAAGATGGTCGAGCTTGCCGGGCCCAGAATGGGGGAGAGCGTGGCCGCTGCGACGGCGAGGTCGTCTACGACCATGCCGTGCGCAAAGAAGGTCGTTGCGGCCAGGATGACCATGGCCGAGTTGATTGCCCAGCCCACGCCCATCGAAAAGAGCGTGTCGAAGAGCTCGTAGCGCAGACGTTCTTCGATAACCTGCTCGCCTTGGCCTTCAAAGTGCATGGATTGGATGACCTCGGAGTGCAGGAAGAGGTTGTGGGGCATAACGACCGCGCCTAGGACACTTACGATAATCGCGGCCGAGCCGGTGGGCATACAGGGTGTGATCCAGCTTGCGGCGGCTTGCGGCCAGTCGACCTTGACTAGTGCAAGCTCGGCTAAAAACGAAAGTCCTACCACGCCTACGAAGGCGATGATCCATCGCTCGGCGCGTTTGTAGGAGCTTGTCATGAGCATGGCAATCGATGCCGCCGCCACGATGATGCAGCCGGCGCGTACGGGCAGGCCAAAGAGCATTTGAAGCGCGATCGCACCGCCCAGGACTTCGGCCATGGCGGTGGCGACCGTGGCTAGATACGCGCTGCCGAGTATCGCACGCCCGACGAGGCGGGGTAGGTGGCGCGTCGTGGCCTCGGCAAGACACATGCCCGTGGCGATGCC
Organism: uncultured Collinsella sp.; assembly: GCA_900544385.1. Taxonomy (GTDB): domain Bacteria; phylum Actinomycetota; class Coriobacteriia; order Coriobacteriales; family Coriobacteriaceae; genus Collinsella. The sequence continues at coordinate 4,676 of UQVD01000067.1, read as the reverse complement.
CAGGTGCGCCGCGTTGTGCTGCAGCACGATGAGCATGATCGTGGACAGCGTGACGATCCACAGCAGCGCGTAGCCAAACTGCGAGCCCGCGGCCATATTGGAGGCCCAGTTGCCCGGGTCGATAAAGCCGACGGTGACGAGCAACCCGGGGCCGATATGCCGCGCAATGTCTAGGCCTCCGTGACCACCGGTGCGCCGGGAACCAAAGTGTTGTTTGAGATGGTTGAGCATGGTGCACTCCTGCGTGCCGTTTGTTTGACGCCGTAAAGGGTACCCGTTTTAGGCTTAAAGGTTAACCGAGACTAACAAAATTGTTGTATTTGAATAGGATGGGGAAAGGAGTTGCCGAAATGTCTTGATCTGTAACAACTAGGGATGGAAATTGGACCTAGGTGTTACAGATCGAGACAGGAAGAAATGGTCCTATGGAAAATCTCGATCTGTAACAGTTAGCTGCAAAAACCGGCCCTTCGTGTTACAGATCGAGACATTCGGAACTGTCTCTCGAAAACATCTCAATCTGTAACATCTAGGCGCCAAAATTGGGTCTTCCTGTTACAGATTGAGATGTTTGAAGCGGTGAGCTTACAGGCCGAACTTGGGGCCCTTGTTGTCGTCCTTGAGGTCGGCGGTGTCCACTCGTAGGGCGTGCGTTACGCGATTGTTTCGAAACGGGCGGGAAACACAACGGGCCGGTGATGCTCCTAGTATGCCTATTCAACTGATTGTCTAATATTTAGGGGAGGATCGCGATGCAGGCAGATTCCGCTCAGCAGCAGGGCCTTTATCGCCCCGAATTCGATCACGATGCGTGTGGCATCGGCGCGCTTGCCGATATCAACGGTGAGCGCCATCACCAGATTCTGGACGATGCGCTGTCCATTCTGGTCAACTTGGAGCACCGCGGCGGCACGGGACTTGAGAAGAACACCGGCGACGGCGCCGGCATCCTGTTTCAGGTTCCGCATCACTTTTTCCGCAAAGAGGCTCAAAAGTGCGGCCAGATTCTGCCGGCAGAGGGCGACTATGGCGTGGCCATGCTGTTCTTCCCGCAGGACGACAAGGGCGTAGAGGATGCCCGTCGCGTGTTTGAGGAGGGCTGCGCCGAGGCCGGCGTGCCGCTGCTTTTTTGGCGCGAGGTGCCGGTCGACCCGCACGATTTGGGCGAGACGGCCCGCGCCTGCATGCCCACCATCTTGCAGGCCTTCCTGGGCCGTCCGGACGACACGCCCGCCGGCGATGCCTTCGAGCGTCGTCTGTACGTGTGCCGCCGCACCATCGAGAAGAAGGCCGACGTCGAGTTTGCCCTGCGCGACAAGATCTTCTATGTGTGCTCCATGAGCTCGCGCACCATCGTGTACAAGGGTATGCTGGTCGCCACGCAGATGCGCCGCTTCTTCATCGATCTCAACGACGCCGCCGTCAAGACGGCCGTGGCGCTCGTCCACTCGCGCTACTCCACCAACACCACGCCCAGCTGGGAACGCGCGCACCCCAACCGTTATATCATCCATAACGGCGAGATCAACACCCTCAAGGGCAACGTCAACTGGATCCGCGCCCGCGAGCCCAACCTGTACAGTCCCGTGCTGCAGCATGATCTTGAGCGCGTGATGCCCATCATCAACCGCGAGGGCTCCGATTCCGCGATTCTGGACAACGTGCTTGAGTTTTTGGTCATGAACGGTCGCCCGCTTACGCGTGCCGCGTCCATGCTGTTGCCCGAGCCGTGGGACCACAACGACAGCCTGAGTGAGGAGCGCCGCGCCTACGACGCTTACCAGTCCATGCTCATGGAGCCGTGGGATGGCCCGGCGGCCATCGCCTTTACCGACGGTCGCACGCTGGGTGCCGCCCTCGACCGTAACGGCCTGCGTCCCGCCCGCTACTATGTGACGCGCGACGGTCGCTTTATGCTGGCAAGCGAGGTGGGCACCATCGAGGTGAGCCCCGAGAACATCCTGACGAGCGGCTGTCTGGGACCGGGCCAGATGCTCGAGGTCGATTTTGCCCGCGGCCGCGTCATCTACAACGACGAGCTGCGCGCCCGTTACGCCAAGGAAAAGCCCTATCGCGACTGGATCGCCGAGGAGACGCTGACCGTCGACGCGCTCGACAAGCCCGTCGCGCCCACGCCCGCCGAGGATACCGAGGTGCCCGCCGCCGTGCGCATGGCCAAGCTCGGGTATCACTGGGATGATGTTGACGAAGTCGTGCGTCCCATGGCCCAGCAGGGCAAGGCCCCGCTCGCCTCGATGGGCATCGATGCGCCGCTGGCCTGCCTGTCCAAGAAGACGCGCTCGTTCTTCGACTACTTCTATCAGCTGTTCGCCCAGGTCACGAACCCGCCGATCGATGCCCTGCGCGAGCATATGGTCACCTCGACCACGCTCTACCTGGGCAACCACGGCAACCTGCTCGAGGATTCCCGCACGGCCTGCCAGCTGGTGCGCTTGGAGCGTCCGCTGCTGAGCGAGGAGGAGTTCGAGCGTATCTGCGCCATCGACCGCGTGGGCTTTAAGACCCGCCGTTTCCGTGCCGTGTACCGCCGCGACGCCGGCGAGGGCGCGCTGCAGGCTGCGCTCAAGCAGCTTGCAGAGGATGTTGAGGCTGCGGTCCGCGACGGCGTGAACATCGTGGTGTTGAGCGATCGCGCCGCTGCGGGTGAGGTGCCCGTGCCGTCGCTGCTCGCCGTGGGCTGCGTGCACAACCACCTGATCCGCGCCGGCGTGCGTACCTTTGCCGACATCGTGGTGGAGTGCGGCGACGCCGTGTCTCCGCACGACTTTGCGGCACTGGTGGGCTACTCCGCGAGTGGCATCTATCCGTACAACGCACATGCGTGCATCCGCGATCTGGCGGCACGCGGCGACCTGGACGTGACGGCCGAGCAGGGCATCGCCAACTACAACAAGGCTGCGACCGCCGGCATCGTTTCCATCATGTCCAAGATGGGCATCTCCACGGTGCAGAGCTACCATTCGGCGCAGATCTTCGAGGCCGTGGGCTTCACTCCGGAGTTCGTCAACGTGTACTTCGCCGGCACGGTGAGCCGTGTGGGCGGTATGGGTGTCGAGGACGTCGAGCGCGAGCAGAATGAGCGCTACGACGCCGCGCTCGCTATCCTTAAGAGCCCGGCTCCCGATCAGCTGCCCACGTTGGGTCTGACCAAGTGGCGCCCGCTCGGCGGCGAGGATCACCTCATCGATCCGCAGACTGTCTACTTGCTGCGGACCGCCTGCCGCGAGGACAGCTACGACACCTTTAAGGAGTACAGCGCCCGCCTGCACCGCACCGGCCGTGCCGTGCGCCTGCGCGACCTGCTGGACTTTGATGCCGGCGGCCGCACCCCGGTGGCACTCGACGAGGTCGAGCCCGCGCTCAACATCGTTCGCCGCTTTAACACCGGCGCCATGTCGTACGGTTCCATCAGCAAGGAAGCACACGAGTGCATGGCCATCGCCATGAACCGCCTGCACGGCCGTTCCAACTCGGGCGAGGGCGGCGAGGATCCGCGCCGCGAGACCCCGCTGGCTAACGGTGACTCCAAGAATTCCGCCATCAAGCAGGTGGCAAGCGCGCGCTTTGGCGTGACGAGCCGCTACCTGTGCAGCGCCTTTGAGATTCAGATCAAGATGGCCCAGGGCGCCAAGCCCGGCGAGGGCGGCCACCTGCCCGGCAAGAAGGTCTACCCCTGGATCGCCGAGGTCCGTCAGTCCACGCCCGGCATCGGCCTGATCTCGCCTCCGCCGCACCACGACATCTACTCCATCGAGGACCTGGCGGAGCTTATCTTCGATCTTAAGAACGCCAACCCCGGCGCACGCGTGTCGGTCAAGCTGGTCAGCGAGGCCGGCGTCGGCACCATCGCCACCGGTGTGGCCAAGGGTGCCGCCGAAAAGATCTTGATCAGCGGCCACAACGGCGGCTCCGGTGCTGCGGCGCGCGATTCGATCTGGCACGCCGGTCTGCCGCTGGAGCTTGGCCTTGCCGAGGCCCAGCAGACGCTGCTGCAAAACGGCCTGCGCTCACGCGTGGTGCTCGAAGCCGACGGCAAGCTCATGGACGGCACCGATGTCGCCGTCGCCTGCCTGCTGGGTGCCGAGGAGTTTGGCTTTGCGACCATGCCGCTCATCTCCATGGGCTGCCTTATGCAGCGCGACTGCCAGCAGGATACCTGCCCGGCCGGCATCGCCACGCAAAACTGTCGCCTGCGTCGCGGCTTCCGCGGCAAGCCCGAGCACGTCGAGCACTTTATGCTCTTTGTTGCCGAGCAGCTGCGCGAGGTCATGGCGAGCCTGGGCTTCCGCACCGTCGACGAGATGGTCGGCCATCCCGAGTGCTTGCGCCAGATTGAGGTCCCGGGCAACCGCAAGGCCAACCTGCTCGATCTGTCGCCCGTGCTGGCGAGCGCGACCTGCGAGTTCGGTGCCCACATCCCGGGTGCCGACGGTCGTCACTTCCTGCCGCAGATGGCTGCGGACAGCGAGCTCGAAAAGACGCTCGACTCCACGTTGTTTGTGCCCTATACGGCCGATGCCCGTGCGCACCTGCGTCCGATTCGCTTCCGCGCCGATATCGCCAACGTCAACCGCTGCGTGGGCACCATCTTGGGCAACGCGGTGACCCTGTCTCTTATACACATCTCCGAGCCCACGAGACCGATCAGTATCTCG
>UQVD01000066.1 GCA_900544385.1 uncultured Collinsella sp. | reverse complement strand
CTGATCGGTCTCGTGGGCTCGGAGATGTGTATAAGAGACAGGGCAAGGCCGGACTAACGTTTATGTTCGACGCGGGTATTGCCGAGCGCAACGCTGCGGCTGAACCGCCGAGCGCCGGCTGGGCAGATTGCGAGCTGCGGGAATGGCTCAACGGCGACGGCCTTAAGCTGCTGCCCAACGAGTTGCGCGCACTCATTAAAGGGGTCAAGAAGGTCTCGAACAATGTGGGCGCCGCCAACAGCGCATCGTGCCTGAGCGAGTTGCCCGCAACCCTTTGGCTGCCCGCCATGGTCGAGCTGTGCGGTACGCAACCGCCCGATTCGTTTACCGAGGGCTATCACTACCTGGCAGACATCTACAACGGCGAGGGCAGGGAGTATCAGCTCTTCCGCGAGCTCAAGGTGAGCCCGTATTCCACGAACGAGACGATGGTCCGCCAGTGGAAGGGCAAGGACACCTGTTGGTGGGAGCGCACGGTGAGCCCCGACACATCGGAGAGCGAAGGCACGCTCTATATGAACCGCGTGGGGCACGACGGCGACGTCTTTACGTACGCAACGCCTGCGGAAAAGCCAAGCAAGCTAACCTGTGTGATCCCCGGGTTCTGTATCTAGGCGGCGGGCGTCTTGCCGTGACGGGACCCCTCCCCGGCAATTGTCTCGATCTGTAACAGTAAGGGGTCAAAAACCTCTCTAGATGTTACAAATCAAGACATTTGAGTTGACCGCGGACGGTTTGTCTCGATCTGTAACATCTAGCAGGAAAAACGGTCCTTAGGCGTTACAGGTTGAGACGTTAAGTTGTGGCTCGATGTAATGTCTCGATCTGTAACAGTTACTCGACAAAAACGGGTCTAGTTGTTACAGATTGAGACATTAGACCGGCTACGGTCCGCCGACCTGGCTATCACCTCGGCCAATAACAGAATGGCATACATTTCAATCTCCACTGTATACCCCCAGGGGGTATGGGTGTATAGTATCAGCAGGTTAACAATTCCAACACCAAATTACAGAAAGGAGAAGCCATGGCTCAGGATAAGTTTGACGTGGGCGGTATGACGTGCGCCGCGTGCCAAGCGCACGTGGACCGTGCCGTGAGCAAGCTCGACGGCGTCCAAAGCGTCGCGGTCAATCTGCTCGCCGGCTCTATGCTGGTGGACTACGACCCTGCGCAGGTCTCCCCCGACGACATCTGTACCGCTGTCGACCGCGCGGGCTACTCGGCCTCACCCATCAGCACGGGCACCGACGCTGTCCAAAGCGGAAGTGCGCAAGCCAGGTCCGGCGCCGCCCATATGGAGTCACCGACCAAAAAGTTGGAGGCCGCCGCCTCTGCCATGCGCACCCGCCTCATCGTCTCGATCGTATTCCTCATCCCACTGTTCTACATAGGCATGGGGCACATGCTCGGCTGGCCGCTGCCCGGCATCTTCACCGACCACACCCACAGCATGACGCTCGCGCTCACCGAGCTCGTCCTGCTCATTCCCATCGTCTACGTCAACGACGCGTACTTTATCAACGGGTTTAAATCGCTCGCGCACGGCGCGCCCACCATGGACGCCCTTATTGCCGTGGGCGCCACCGCCTCCATCGCCTGGTCGCTCTACGCCATGTTCATCATGGCCGACCAGCTAGCCGCAGGTCAGGTGCACGAGGCCATGATGACGAGCATGGACAACCTGTATTTTGAGAGCGCTGGCACCATCCTGTCGCTCGTCACCGTGGGCAAATACCTCGAGACGCGCAGCAAGTCCAAGACCGGCGGCGCTATCGAGGCGCTCATCGACTTAGCACCCAAGACCGCGACCGTCGTGGCAGAGGACGGCAGCGAGGCCACCGTCGACGTCGATGCCATTCTGCCCGGCCAGGTGCTGCGTGTGCGCCCCGGCGAGTCCATCCCTGTCGATGGCGTGGTGCTCGAGGGCAGCTCGGCCGTGGACGAGAGCGCGCTCACCGGCGAGTCCATCCCCGTGGAAAAGACCGCCGGCGACACCGTCAACGCCGCCACTGTCAACCGCACCGGCTCGTTTGCCTTCCGTGCCACACGCGTGGGCGCCGACACGTCGCTCGCCAAGATTATCCAGCTCGTCGAGGACGCCAACGCCACCAAGGCGCCCATCGCCCGCATGGCCGACAAGGTCGCCGGCGTGTTCGTGCCCGTGGTATTCGTGATCTCGGCCATGACCTTCGTGGCGTGGATGGCACTGACCGGTAGCGTGAACGAAGCGCTCACCTCCGCCGTCGCTGTGCTGGTGATCAGCTGTCCGTGCGCATTGGGTCTGGCCACGCCCGTCGCTATTATGGTCGGCACCGGCAAGGGCGCCGAGATGGGCATTCTGTTCAAGAGCGCCGAGGCGCTGGAGAATCTGCGCAGCGTGGGCACCGTGGTGCTCGATAAGACGGGAACGGTCACTCGCGGCAAGCCTGCCGTGACCGATATCGTGGTAGCCACGCGCGCCGACGGATCGCCCGCCATGAGCGAAAAGGCGCTACTCAAGCTGGCCGCCGCGCTGGAGCGCTCAAGCGAACACCCGCTGGCCGAGGCGATTATGGCCGAGTGCGAGACGCGAGGGATTGTCGCGCGCGCCGTCGAGGACTTTGCCGCCGTGCCCGGGCGAGGCGTTACGGCGCGCGAGGGGCAAAACGCCATTGCCGCCGGCAATATGCGCCTGATGAACGAGCTGGGCGCGAAGGTGCCCGCGGGTCTTGCCGAACAGTTCGCCGCCGAGGGCAAGACGCCGCTGTTCTTTGCCAAGAACGGCGAGCTCGCCGGCACCATTGCCGTGGCTGACGAGGTCAAGGAAACGAGTGCCGGAGCCATCGCCGCACTGCGCTCGCTTGGCGTCGACGTGCGCATGCTCACCGGCGACAACCGAGTCACCGCCGAAGCAATCGCCCGCCGCGTGGGGCTGAGCAGCGAACAGGTCATCGCCGACGTCCTCCCCGCCGACAAGGAGCACCACGTACGCGAGCTGCAGGATGCGGGCAGCAAGGTCGCCATGGTGGGCGACGGTATCAATGACTCCCCCGCCCTGGCGCGCGCCGACGTGGGCCTTGCTATCGGCACCGGCGCAGACATCGCCAAGGAGGGCGCCGACGTGGTACTCATGCGCAGCGACCTCATGGACGTCGCCCGTGCCATCGAGCTGTCGCGCGCCACAATTCGCAACATCAAGCAGGACCTGTTCTGGGCGCTGTTCTACAACGGCATCGGCATTCCGCTGGCGGCGGGCGTGTTCTTCCCCCTCACCGGTTGGCAGCTCTCGCCGATGTTTGGCGCCGCGGCCATGAGCCTGTCGAGTGTCTGCGTCGTAAGCAATGCGCTGCGCTTAAAATCCTTTAAGCCCAAAGTGGCAAAATAGGCTCACCATTAAGTCCATCTAGAACGGGTTTTCCAGACGCCCGAGATTGACCCGAAAGAGGAGCGACGCGCACTTTGGTACGCGAGCGACGGCTTGAAGGTCAAGGTCGGGTGCCTGGGAAAGCCGACACAACAGGGAGGAATACCCATGCGTTACACAATCAAGACTTCCGGCCTCATGTGCGGCCATTGCGACGCCACCGTCGAGACGGCGTTGCTCAACGTGGCCGGCGTGACCGACGCCGACGCCGATCACGAGACCCAGACCGTCCAGGTGGAGTGCGCCGACACCGTGACCGTCGAGCAGCTCACCGCCGCTGTCGAGGGCGCCGGCGAGAAGTTCCACGCCCTTTCGGTGACCGCCGCATAGCAGTCGCTGCCTACTGAATCCTCAGAAGTTGCGGTGAAATACGGACTGTTGTGCCGCCCTAGGCCTTTAAACGGTCCGTATTTCACCGCAACTGACGGGGACATCCGGAAGATCGACCAGAAACGAGGACCCGACATGATGGCAGACCATAAATCGGTGACCCGCATGCTCAAGACGGCACGCGGCCAGATCGACGGCATCTTGCGGATGGTCGAGGAGGACCGTTACTGCGTCGATATTTCCACGCAGCTCATGGCAACGCAGGCGCTCCTCGCGCGCATTAACGCCGACGTGCTCAAGGCGCATATCGAGGGCTGCGTGACTTCGGCAATCGAATCGGGCGACGAAGACCTCAAAGCCGCCAAGCTCGCCGAAATCGAACGCGTCGTCGACAAGCTCTCCAAGTAATAGGGGCATTGGGGACAGATTTCTTTGCACCGTCTTGGTATTCCGGGGACAGGTATGTTTGCACCACATTGGTGCAGATTAACCTGTCCCCCTTGCTCTAAATCGGGTATAAAGGCGTGCAGCATATCGAACGAAAGGCAATTTGCATGAATGACTTTATGAAGGGTCGCAATGGTGCCGATGAACTCACCATCGTGATGGGTTTTGCCGGCATCGTCATCGCGATGATCGGATCGATAGCCCGCATCCAGTGGCTCAGCTGGATTGCCATCGCCGTAATCGTGATTGGCGTGCTGCGCGGCCTGTCCAAAAATATCGACGCACGTCACAAGGAGAACGAGGCCTTTGTCGCCGCGACTGCAAACGTACCCGGCTTGGGCAAGTTTGTAGCTAGCTTGGGCGGCGGAGCTGCAGCGGCCAACGCCTCGCGCGCAGCCGGTACTAGCAAGGAAGACTTTGAACGTGCCAAGCGCACAGCCAAGAAGATGTGGAAGGGCCGCAAGACCACGGCCTATCTTAAGTGCCCCAACTGCGGCCAGATGCTCTCCGTTCCCAAGGGCAAAGGCAAGATCCGCGTCACCTGCCCCAAGTGCCATGCCAAGATGGAGACGCGCTCATAGCTGCCATACTATGGGACAAATAAAAGCCGAGGCCTCGCACTGGGACCTCGGCTTTTTCTGATTATGACAAAAGGATTGTCCCTTTGTCGCATCGCCATATCGCGCGCTTACGCCACGCCATCGCGGGCAAGCTCCTCGGCCAACGCCTCGGCAGGCATGGCCATAATCGCGTCGAGCTCGGCGTCCACCTCGGGAATACGCTTCACCTTGAGCTTGCGCACCAGATCACCGCGACACATCACGTGCGTCGGATCACGCAGTGCGCACAGGTCATCGAGCGGGTTCTCGCGCGTCACCAGAATATCGGCGGCCTTGCCGCACTCGATTGTGCCGGTCTCGCCGCCCAGCCCCAGCAGCTCGGCATTGACCTGCGTGGCCGTATGCAGCGCGAAAGCGTTGCCCACGCCGACATACTTGGCAAAATAGGCCACCTCACGCCACATGTCGTACTGCGTCACGAACGGGCAGCTCGAGTCCGTGCCAAGGCCCACCTTAACGCCAGCTTCCAGTGCGGCACGGGCGCTCTCGATGATGCCCGAGCACACGATGTCACCGTTCTTCTTTTGTGTATCGGTCGAATGGGTCTTTTCCGGGTCGAGCAATACAAACGGCAGCGCCGGGCTGATAGTGCAGGTAACGCTGGGCGCACGCCCCTCGAGCTGCGTGCCCGCGGCGCCGCGGTACAGTTCCAAGATCTCAGGAGTCATCGGGGCACCGTGCTCGATCGTGTCAACGCCGGCCTCAAGCGCGGCCTTCACGCCTTCGGTGCTCTCGACATGAGCCATAACCGGCAGGCCCACCTCGTGCGCCGCCTTGCACGCCGCCGCGGCAACCTCGACCGGCATACGCAGCACACCCGGCTCGCCCACCTCGGTAGCGTCGAACACGCCGCCCGTCACGAACAGCTTGATGACGTCGGCACCGCGCGCATACAGGTCGCGCACCTGTTCGGCTGCCTCGGCGGGACTGTTGGCCACCTGGGCGAACAAACCCGCACCATGGCCGCCCGGCACCGTGACACCCGTTCCCGGCGCCACCAGGCGAGGACCTTGATACTTGCCGGCATCGATAGCATCGCGCACGGCAAGATCGGCAAACAGCGGGTCGCCCGCGCCGCGCACCGTGGTCACGCCACTTGCCAGTTGTTGTTGGGCGCTGCCCTTAAGAATATGGCGCACGATGGCGCGCCCCACGGGATTATCGAGCTTCTTCATCAGCGCGCCCGCATCGCCCGCCGAAACCGGCTTGCCCGAACCGCACAGATGCACATGCATATTGATGAGGCCTGGCATGAGATACGCACCTGCCAGGTCGATAACCTCGGCACCCGCAGGCGCCTGCGCCACAGCACTCGGCCCCATCCACGTGATGACACCGCGCTCAACGGCCACGGCCATATCGGGCTGCGGCTCCATATGTTTCGAGCCATCCAGGACGGTCGCATTGATAAACAACGTGGAACGATCGGCAGACGCCATATCGAGCTCCTCCCCCTCAGAAAACTTGAACATCTGTCCATTATTATCCAGCGCGGCAGGATTGCTGCGGACATATCGGTTAACGGAGGGAAGAGGGGATGTGGGGGGACGGAATACGTTGCAGCCCCACCCCAGCAACATCAGGGGAATGTCTCGATCTGTAACAGGTACAGGGTTATTGGGCCCCTTGATGTTACAGATCAAGACATTCGGTCGACGTTTCACCGGTTTGTCTCGATCTGTAACAATTACGAACTCAAACAACTTCTAAACGTTACAGATCGAGACAAAACCTCTCAGCGCCCATACCACTGGCGTCTCCATTCCTCAGCCAGATCGGCCCGCTGTTGAATTCCCGCCAGTCTCATCTTTTCAGCCAGCTTCCCCGGGTTCTTGAGTTCATCAAACGTAAACCGAAGCACCTTGTGCCCGAGCATCGTCAGATGAGACTCTCGCTGACGTTCTGCCACGAATGGGTCGACCGACCCCCGATCCCCACCATCCTGCAGGGTATACTTTCCCTTCCCGTCGAGCTCGCCGATGACACACGTCCCGTTCTCGAGCCGCCAAAAATAGTCGACGCGAAACACCTGGCTCGAATCGAGCGGGTCGCGAAACTCCACCTGCAGCTCCGGAACTGGAAAGCCGTACGCAATAAAGAACGCTCGGAACCGAGACTCGCCGCCGTTTTCGGACAGCCCGTCCGCATACGACGCAATCACCTGTGCCCTGCGATACCCTCGCCTGCCCTCGCAATCGGCGCGGAGGCGCTCGCACAAATCCCAACGTGATACGCCTTTCGCCCGCAGTGCAGAATCGGCAATCGCCAACCCGTAGGAGAACGGCGCACGCAGTAAGCAATCCTCCACCGTGCGCCAAAACGACGTCACCCGCACGCCATCAACACGCTCGAGCGCGCCCGCCATCTGCGGACGCAACAACCTGCACCCGCCGCTCAACGTCACCGAACAACCCGTCTTAACAAGAAAGCGCGGCCCGAGCAGATCATTCGGCACCTCCAGACCCCACAAAAGCGCCGCGTCATAGCCCCAAAACGCCCAATCGGGATGAAATTCCGCAAGCCCTTTGATAGTCCTCAGCGCTCGCTCCGCCGGCGTCAATGCACCCCAATCATGCTGAAAACAGAACAGGTACGGCTCGGGCTCCGCGATATCGTCGGTTCCAACATGGCGTCGCAGCCACATGAGCTCGGTATTGTCATGCGTTGCGAGCAGCGCACCTTGCTTGGCCGTCTCCGTGAGCCGCGCGGGCATTCTATTCCGCGCCAACGTGTTGCGAGTCGCATGTTTGTGTTTGAGAACGGTATTAGACACTTTCGTCACCACCACGTCAGACAAATGGACCATCGTCACCGTTGCCTCCGCTGACAAATGTCTTGATCTGTAACAGGAAGACAGTCTTTGAGCCTCTAGTTGTTACAGAACAAGATCTTTCGACAGCCGCCAACCTTCCGTCTCAATCTGTAACAGTTACGGGCTCAAACAGCCGCTAAACGTTACAGATTGAGACAAAGTCAGGGCTGTAGGGCGACACCAGTCACATCCCCTACTCCCATTCTTGTTCGTAGATGTTGAGGGACTTTACGTAGCGCCCCTGGGCGCCCATGATGTCGCGGACCAGGCGCAAAAAGAAGCTGATGCACGAGGTGTCAAAGCCATCCTGCAGGTCCTCCGGATGCACCGCACCCGGCCCATCGACTGCCGTGTCACTCAGGCGCGCGATGTCGTACAGATAGAGCTGTCCCGCCGTCAGCCAGACATCGTCGACGCAAGCGAGGCGCACCGCAATCGCGCCGTCGCTCCAATGCTCCTTTTGCACGATATGCGGGTCGTAGACATCAAAGCGACGGTCGGTGCGCGTATCCTTCAGCGCAACTATGCCGTTCGCAGGATCCTTGTCCAAAATGCCAAAGCGCGAGAAATACTGCGTGTCGCGTACCTGCTCGAGCCGCTTGAGCGAGGCAGGCGAAAGCGATGCCGGCGGCTCGTCAACATACAGCTCGAGCAGCGTCTTGCCATGGCGATAGGAGCGCTCGAAGAGCAGCCAATCGGTAAACGCCATGTTGTAGGCCATGATTTCGTTTTGCGAAGGCTCGGTGCAATAGCTGAGCCACGGGTCGACAATGATCTCGAACTGTTCGCGCGCCGGCTCCAAAAACTGGAACTTCCGCAGCATCCAAAAATGGGCTATGTCGGCAATATCGTTGCCGACGGCTTCGGCTAGCTGCGCTCGGTCTAAAGCGTGGTCAGTCATGGCATCCTCCTCAAACTGATAGACCTCAATTTGAGCTTACGAGGAGGGTGGTCGGCCACGACCAGCGCGGGCAAAATAGGCCTCCGGCTGCAAACCAGATGCTGACCAAACACTTGACGAAAAGCTTGACCGAAAATGCGCACCGCAACAAAACCGCAGGTAAACATAGACGGCCAACCCGCCCTTTTGAGCCAGATACCCACAGCCACCACAGAAACAACAGGTGACCACAGCCCAAGAAGTCGACAAATAAACACCCGTACGTCGACAAACGAGCAAATCGCTCGCAAAGAGTGTCCCCAACGACTAGACAAAAAATGACTAGTCATTGGGGACGTTCTTAAATGACTACTTTACAGCTCCAGCGCCTCGGCGACTTCGGCAGCGCAGGCCAGGGCGTCGGCCATGGCGCTTACCACGAGCGAACTGCCATTGCGAGCATCGCCGGCCACGTATACCGGTGTGGCGCCCGCGGCGACGCCGTCGACACGGGCCGCAAGGTGCGAGCCCTCGGCAGCCATCACCGGCAGCGGACGACCAGCGGTGGCAACAGGCACGCCAACGGCGTCGAACACGCCATGCTCGGGACCCGTAAAGCCGCAGGCGATGAGCACCAGCTGGGCCGGCACCTCGTGCTCGGAGCCCGCGATGCGCTCGGGCTTGCCAGCCGACCAATCCAGATCGACCACACGCAGGCCCGCGGCCGCGCCCTTCTTGTCCAACAGTACCTCGAGCGTATCCACACCCCAAGCGCGCATCTCGCCGCCCATGGCAGCGATGGCCTCCTGCTGGCCATAATCGGTCTTCTTCACGTTGGGCCACTGCGGCCAGGGGTTGCTCGCCGCGCGCGCATCAGGCGCCGCCGGCAAGAACTCAAACTGGCGCACGCTGCGCGCACCCTGACGTACCGCGGTGCCCACGCAGTCGTTACCGGTATCGCCGCCGCCAATGACCACAACGTCCAGGCCGCGCGCGTTCACCGCGGGCTCGCCGCCATCGAGCACCGAGACGGTCGAAGCCGTCAGGTAGTCCACGGCGTACACCACGCCCGGGGCATCAATGTTCGCAGCCGAAAGCCCACGCGGAGCACGAGCGCCGGCAGCCACCACGACGGCGTCAAAGCCATTGAGCTTGGCCGCCACCGCAGGGTTCGTAACGTCAGCACCCAGCTCGAACACAATGCCCAGCTCGCGCATAAGTGTCACGCGACGCTCGACCACGGACTTCTCGAGCTTCATGTTGGGAATGCCGTACATGAGCAGGCCGCCCGGGCGGTCGTCACGCTCAAACACCGTCACGCGCGCGCCGCGACGCGCAAGTTCCCATGCAGCCACCAGGCCAGCCGGGCCAGAGCCAATCACAGCGACCGTGGGCGCATCCTCCCCTGCCGGCTCAAAGCGGCGCGGGCCGCCGTTGGCCCACTCATGGTCGCTGATCGCACGCTCGTTGTCGTGAATCGTCGTGGGCTGGCCGTCGACCGAGCCCAGGTTGCACGCGGCCTCGCACAGCGCCGGGCACACGCGGCTCGTGAACTCGGGCATGGGCGAGGTGAGTGACAGACGCTCGGCAGCCTCGTTCCAGCGGCCGCGATACACTAGCTCGTTCCACTCGGGAATCAGATTGTGCAGTGGGCAGCCACTCGGACGCGCCTTGCCAAAGCTCGCGCCCATCTGACAAAACGCCACACCGCACATCATGCAGCGGCTCGCCTGGGCACGGCGCGCATCGTCGTCGAGCTCCACGTACAGCAGATCGAAATCGCGGCTGCGCTCCTCCACGGGGCGCAGCTCGTGGGTCACGCGATCGATATCAAGAAAAGCACCGGGCTTACCCATGGCACTTACGCCTCCTTCTTGGTCGAAGCAACAGAGCTGGCGGCGGCGGGCACAGCGCCAGCGACACCACCCGCCACATCAAAGCGAGCGACATCGGCGGCGTCGGCGCGACCGGTCACAATGTCAAACGCCAGCTCCTCGGCCTGCTCATGCGTCTTGCCGACGGCCTCGGCGGCGGCGACAATCGCCAGCACGCGCTCGTACTCGGTCGGAATGACCTTCACAAAGTGCTTGCTCATCGTCTCAAAGCTGTAGAGCAACTTAATGCCGCGCGGGCTCTGCGTCGCGTCCACGTGCTCCTGGACGAGCGCACGAATCTGCGCCAGCTCACCGGCCGTCGGGGCTTTAAGCTCAACGCTCTCGTGGTTCACACGGGCATCGAGCGTGCCGTACTGGTCAAAGACGTAAGCCACGCCGCCCGTCATGCCGGCGGCGAAGTTCTGCCCGACCTCGCCCAGGATGAGCGCCAGACCTCCCGTCATGTACTCGCAGCCATGGTTGCCGCAGCCCTCGACCACCACCGTGGCACCGGAGTTGCGTACGCCAAAGCGCTGGCCGGCCAGGCCGTTAATGAAGCCGCGGCCACTCGTAGCGCCAAAGAACGCAACGTTGCCCACGATGATGTTCTCGTCGAACTTGTAGGTCGCATGCGGGTTGGGGCGCACCGACACCTCGCCGCCCGAAAGGCCCTTGCCAAAGTAGTCGTTGGCGTCGCCGCACACGTTGAGCGTAATCTGTCTCTTATACACATCTCCGAGCCCACGA
>UQVD01000065.1 GCA_900544385.1 uncultured Collinsella sp. | reverse complement strand
GGCCCGTCCCCAATCTGAAGGACCGCTTTTGACGCAGCAGTTTACGATTTCCGTATCCCGACCGGATGGGACGCCCATCCCCGTCGTCGTTACCAAAAAGCGCGTCAAGAACTTCAACCTACGCGTCACATCGAACGGCGAGGTCCACGCCAGCGCACCGCTCGGCGCCAGCCGCGAGCGTATCGAAGCGTTTGTGAAGCGCAACAGCGCCTGGATTATCAGCCGACTTGCCCAGCGCGAGCAACGTCAGACGACGACGCGAGAGCCGCTCAGCCCCTCGTCCATCATTGCACTTTGGGGCAAGCCCATCACGGTACAGGATGCACTCGATCATAACTTTGCATCACCCGCACCGCGGCCCAAGCAGGCTACCTTCGCAAGTTTTATGGGTACCGACGAGCCAGACGAACGTCCGCAGGCCAAGTGGAACGCGACCCTCGACAGCTTAACGCCCAGTGAGATCCAAACCCATATTGACCAGCTCTATACGTCCGAAGTCACATCGGCGCTGCGCGATATCGTGCACGCATACGAAATCGCAATAGGTGTCGCCGTTTCCCGCGTTTCCGTGCGCAGCATGAAAACGCGCTGGGGATCATGCACGCCCAAAACCGGCGCCATTCGCATCGCACGAGAACTTGCCGCCTACCCCGTCGAGTGCCTTGACATGGTTGTCGCCCACGAGCTCGTCCACCTGCTCGAGCCGAGCCACAATCATCGATTTCACGCGCTGCTCGACACGTACTGCCCCAACAACAGGGCTCTGTCGCAGCGGCTCAAAAAACCGCCCGCCAACGAGCTCTAGCGTCGACTAGCGCACACGCTCGATCTCGACGCCGCAACTTGCCAGGGGAAGACCGACGGGCGCCCAAGGCTTATCGAGCTTAACACGCACGCCAAGCAGCAAGGGGTAACGACGTAGCAGCATCTGGGCCACACCCTCGGCTGCGGCCTCGATGAGCTTAAACGTATGCTCGCGCAGATAGCCGTCGACATCGTGGCACACCGAGCCGTAATCAATCGAGGCGTCCAGGTTGTCGTGCTCCCCTGCTGCGCGCAGGTCGGCATAGAGCACCAAGGACACGACAAACTTCTGCCCCAGGGCGTTCTCCTCGGGATACACGCCGTGGCTGGCAAAGACCTCGAGACCGTCGATAGCAATGCGGTCGGCATGGCGCAGGTCGTCATAACTCACGTGGGGTACCGCCGTTGCGGTGGATATTTCGCCCCTTCCACGGCGGGCGAGCTCGGCGCCTTCAGTCTTGGTTGCATTCTCGGGCAGTTTCTTGTTGCTCATCGCGATCGTCTCCTTCGTTTAGAACCCCGACCGCGCAAACTAACTACACGCGAATCGACAGGTTCTTTTTATCATCGCTCCAGTTGCAAGCATTGCGCGCGGGGCATGCAAAGCAGGCGCGCGACGCTTTGTCGGCTGCATAGAGCAGGCGCTCGAGCGGTTGGCTGTTCACGCGCAGCTTTCGATGGCCCAGAATGGCCGTCTTAATGGCTGCGGCATCGGCCGGCTCAAACGCTACGTCATCGGGCATACCGCCGAGAATCGCATCAGCGACGCGTTCGCTTGCAACATCATGGGATATACCCGATTCATACTGTTCATCTTTGCCGATATCGTGAAGAAGTGCCGTGGCGTAGATGACCTCGCGGTCAAATTCGAGCTGTTCCTCGAGATTCTTGATCCACATAATGCGAGCGACATCCAGCAGGTGGTCAATACCGTGGCGGCAGAAGATGCGCCCCGATTCCAACTGTGCAATGTTGCCCAGGTGCCGCCGGAACAGACCGTTGGCACAGATGTAATCAATGCGAGGCATGGCACCAAAAGGCGCCAGGCCCGAAGCCATAAAACCGCGACGCGGCGTTCCCTCGTCAGTATTCGATGTAAAGTCGTTGACGACTCTCATAGTTAGCGTCCCAGCATCCTAAAGAATCGCTCCTCGAGCGCCGGATCGGCCTCAAAGACGCCGCGACGAGCGAGCGTCACGGTCTTGGTGCCAGGCTTTTGCACGCCGCGCATGGTCATGCACATATGCTCAGCTTCCATGAGCACAATCGCTCCCTGGGGAGCGAGATACTCCATGAGGGCATCGGCAACCTGCGCACACAGCTGCTCCTGCAGCTGCAGACGACGGGCGTAGACCTCTACCGTGCGGGCGAGCTTGGAAAGCCCTGCGACACGGCCGTTGGGGATATAGCCAATGGCAGCCTTGCCGTAAAACGGCAGCAGATGATGCTCGCACAGCGAGTAAAACGTGATGTCGCGCTCGATAACCAAATCGTTCGAAGCGACGGCAAAGGTTTTGGACAGGTGCTCCTCGGCACTCTGGTCCATACCACCGGCGATCTCACCATACATACGGGCAACGCGCGCCGGGGTCTCCAGCAGGCCCTCACGAGTTGGGTCCTCGCCTATGCCCTCAAGCAACAGCTTAATGGCGGCCTCGACTTTTTCCTGATCGACCATCTGGGCCTCACTTTTCCGATTTTGCGTTCGCGCTATGGTACCACGCCCTTTGGCATCGGCCACAAGCTACATAGTATGGGTCGAATAGACCGGATCGTCCCGCCAAAGCTCCACAGCGTCGCAAAGCGCAACGCCCTCGCGCACAGCACGGGCGCGCGTGGCGTTCATATCAATCACGCGCTGATTGCTCGAGCCCCTAAAACGCAATGAGATATCGTACAGATCCTGAACAAACGGGCCATCCACCAACATATCGAGGCAGGCAAGGATACGGTCCGTCACCTCGGTATGGTGACGACCACCCGGCATAAGCTCCTCGAGCACGTCGCCGGTAAAGCACCAAATGGTCTTGCCCGACCCCGCGGGATAGGCCGCACGCACGCGTTCGATAAAGTCAACAAGCCCCGCCTGATTCTCGGGCTCCATAGGCTCGCCGCCCAGAATCGTCAGGCCATCGATAAAGGGATGGTCGAGGCTCTCGATAATCTTGTCCTCGACGGCACGATCGAACGTTTCACCCGCGGCAAAGTCCCACGCGACGGAGTTAAAGCAATTCTCGCACCCGCGACGGCACCCGCTCACAAACAGAGAAGTACGAACGCCTTCCCCATCAGCAATGTCGAAATACTTAATGTTCGCGTAGTTCATAGGTAACTCTCCCGGGAGGCCGGGACATATCATCCCGTCCTCAAACATTCTCGGCCTTCGGCCTGCGAAACTGCGGGCGGAACGATATGTCCCGGCCTCATGCAAAGGGTAACTCAATGAACGAAGCGAACATCGAGTATAGGGTTCGAGGTCCAATAAAAACTTTGTTGCAGCTCAACCGCCATCGCAAGCAAAGCGTTGTTGCAAGTCAACTCATTTCCGCTAAGAACTTCGAGGAGTGAGCAGGCCGCATGCTGCATCTCAGCTACATCAACTTGGCCGCCCCGTAGCGAGGCCCCGGGCCTTTGCTCGATATGAGTTCCGCACGAACAGGAGGCGCCAGTGGCGCCTCCGTCGTGAGCCAGGACTGTCCGAAATAGCGAGTAAAGGCCCGGGGCCTCGCTACGGGGCGGCCTGGGATGGTTATTAGAGATGCAGCACGCGGTCGCGGATCTCCTCGGTTCGGCCCTGGTTCCAGAACTGGGTACCGATGTAGCCGCACGTACGACGAGCGACATTCATCTTCTCCTGGTCACGATTGCCGCAATTGGGGCACTCCCACACCAGCTTGCCGTCATCCTCGACAATCTTGATCTCACCGTCGTAGCCGCACACCTGGCAGTAGTCGCTCTTGGTGTTGAGCTCGGCGTACATGATGTTGTCGTAGATGTACTGCATCACGCGAATGACAGCCTTGAGGTTGTCCTGCATGTTGGGAACCTCGACGTAGGAGATGGCACCGCCCGGCGAAAGCTGCTGGAACATACCCTCAAACTTAAGCTTGTCGAATGCGTCGATCTCCTCGGACACGTGGACGTGGTAGCTGTTGGTGATGTAGCCCTTGTCCGTCACGCCCGGGATGATGCCAAAACGACGCTGCAGGCACTTGGCGAACTTGTAGGTCGTCGACTCAAGCGGGGTACCGTACAGCGAGAAGTCAATATCGCTTTCGGCCTTCCACTCGGCGCACTTGTCGTTCATGCGCTGCATGACGGCCATGGCAAAGGGCGTGCCCTCCTTCTCGGTGTGGCTGTGGCCCGTCATGTACTTAACGCACTCATACAGGCCGGCATAACCCAGACTAATGGTGGAGTAACCGCCCACGAGCAGTTTGTCGATCGTCTCGCCCTTCTTCAGGCGGGCGAGGGCACCGTACTGCCAAAGAATCGGTGCGGCATCCGAAAGCGTACCCATCAGACGCTCATGACGGCACAGCAGGGCGCGGTGGCACAGCTCAAGGCGCTCGTCGAAGATCTTCCAGAACTTATCCATGTCCTGATGCGAGCTCAGCGCGACATCGGGCAGGTTGATGGTCACAACGCCCTGGTTAAAGCGACCGTAGTACTTGGGCTTGTTCGGGTCATAGTTCAGCGCGTTGGCCACGTTGTTAAATCCGTTACCGGAGCGGTCGGGCGTCAGGAAGCTGCGGCAACCCATGCAGGTATAGCAGTCGCCGTTGCCCGCGGTCTCGCCCTTCGACAGCTTGAGCTCGCGCATCTTCTTCTCGGAGATGTAGTCGGGCACCATGCGCTTGGCGGTGCACTTCGCAGCCAGCTGAGTCAGGTAGAAGTACGGGGAATCCTCGTGAACGTTATCGTCCTCGAGCACGTAGATGAGCTTGGGGAACGCCGGGGTGATCCACACGCCGGCTTCGTTCTTAACGCCCTCATAGCGCTGACGAAGCGTCTCCTCCACAATCATGGCAAGGTCATGCTTCTCCTGGGGCGTACGGGCCTCATTGAGATACATAAAGACCGTCACGAACGGCGCCTGGCCATTCGTGGTCATAAGGGTCACGACCTGATACTGAATCGTCTGAACGCCGCGACGGATCTCGTCACGCAGGCGGTCCTCAACAACCTCGCGGACCTTTTCGGGAGATGCGGAAACGCCGAGCTCCTCGAGCTCGCGGGCGACCTCGCCGCGAATCTTTTGACGGCTCACCTCGACGAACGGGGCAAGATGGGTCAGCGAAATCGACTGGCCACCGTACTGGGAGGAAGCAACCTGAGCGATGATCTGCGTCGCGATGTTGCAGGCAGTCGAGAAGCTGTGCGGCTTCTCGATCAGCGTGCCCGAAATAACAGTACCGTTCTGGAGCATATCCTCCAGGTTCACCAGGTCGCAGTTATGCATGTGCTGGGCAAAGTAGTCCGAATCATGGAAGTGAATCAGACCCTCATTGTGAGCATCCACAATCTCCTGGGGCAGCAGCACACGCTGGGTCAGGTCCTTGGAGATCTCGCCGGCCATGTAGTCACGCTGAACGGAATTGACGGTCGGGTTCTTGTTGGAGTTCTCCTGCTTGACCTCTTCGTTGTTGCACTCAATCAGCGACAGAATCTTGTCGTCGGTCGTGTTCTTCTGGCGCTTCAGGCTCTGAACATAGCGATAGATGATGTAATGGCGAGCGACCTCGTAGCAGTCGAGACGCATAATCTCGTCCTCGACCAGATCCTGAATCTCCTCGACCGACACGGTGTGGCCCGCGTTCTCGCATGCCTCGGCGACGTTTTGTGCCGCGTAAACCACCTGGCGGTCGGTAAGACGAGAGCTCTCCTCGACCTCCAAGTTTGCGGCGCGGATGGCATTGACAATCTTATCGATGTCAAAGACAACCTCGGTGCCGCTGCGCTTGATGATCTTCATCCTCTTGCCTCTTTCGCGTCGAAATCGTATTGCGCTTCAGAGCCAAACGATGCCCGGCAGGGCTTGCCCCTGTCTTGCGGCGCCGTCGCGCAATCTGTGTTTTCGAAAACCATAGGCCCTCATGCGGACAATCCTCGCAGCCAATCAAGGGGCTCGAAGATCCATCCAAATGGGGCGAATAAGGTCCTCGTTCTCTGTCCGCCATCTATCATACGACAAAGAGGCATCTATATCCTGTATTCTTTTTTTAGGTCAAACACAACATATAGTGTTTCAGCAGGTCAAAGCAATTAGTCATTTTGCAGACGCATTAATTATGAGGGGTTCTTGGCAAGTCGGTAAAACGTTACCAACACGGCTACCTGCATGGCAGTTATAAAACCCCCTTAGTCAAGCCGCTGACAAATCCTACCAAAACCAAGCCGCTCACGCCAAAAGAATCCAAAAGATTATGCTTGACCAACATGTTGCGGTCACGGTCGGCCAGGACGTATGCAACCTGCCGGCACCTCTACGGGGACCTTGGATCAATATTTGCTGGCATATTTGACGGCGTGCTTGGTAGTAAAACAAAACAGCTCAGAGGACATAGCCTCTGAGCTGCGAACATTTGGTGGGCGTTAGAAGATTTGAACTTCTGACCTCTTCCGTGTCAGGGAAGCGCTCTCCCCCTGAGCTAAACGCCCGATCAAGGGTGCGCAAGCGCGCAAGGGATAATATAACGGAGCCTGAACTCGGTGGCAAGAACATTTTTAAAAATCGCTTACATTGTGGAATTCGGGGGCTTTGTCGTATCCATTTCAAAAGAGCCTGTTGCCGCGATTTGGCTGTCGCATAATGCAAGGCCATTGCGGTATCGAGCTATGGAAAGACACCTGCGGAATTGTCCTACCGATAAGCGGACAAGCCTCCAGCTGGTGCCTTCGCCGTGGTAAGGTAAGCCGAATTGCTTCCAGACTGTTTCGGGGGAGTGGAATGAGCAAAGAGTGTGCCGAGCAGGTCGAAGGCGCAGGGGCTTCGGTGCCGATGACCGATATATCGAACATTGATGTGCCCGAGGGCACCGACGAGCTCAGCCGCAACACCCGTCGCGCATGGCGCGACCGCCTGAACAGCGCTTCGACGCGCAAGATGATCACGGGCGTCTTGGCTACGCTGGTGGGCGGTTCGTTTTGGGGCTTCTCGGGCACCAGCGCGAGCTTTCTGTTCGATACCTACCACGTCGACACCTTGTGGCTTATGAGCGTGCGTCAGATTCTCGCCGGTCTACTCTTTATGGCCGTGGTTGTTACGCGCGACCGCGAGCGCCTGATTAAGCTCTGGACTACACCCGCCGATCGTAAGCAGCTGCTGCTCTTTACCGCCTTTGGCCTGCTGTTCAACCAGTTTTGCTATCTTTCGGCCGTGCGCCTGACGAACGCCGGAACCGCGACGGTGCTCCAGTGCCTGCAGCTCGTTATCATCATGGGCTACACCTGCGTGATCGATCGCCGCATGCCGCGTACTCGCGAAGTCATCGGCATTGGCCTAGCTCTGGGTGGAACCTTTTTAATCGCCACCGGCGGCGACCCCACCAGCCTGAATATCTCGCCGCTTGGCCTGGCAGCAGGTCTTATGTGTGCGGTCAGCGCCGCGTGTATGGCGGTGATTCCCGCCAAGATCCTGCCCGAATACGGTAGCCCCATCGTCACGGGCTCGGCAATGCTCACGGCGGGCGTGGTCTCGTGCGTCTTCGTGCAGCCCTGGGCGCATATGCCGGCGCTCGATGCCGCCGGTATCGAGGCGCTCGCGGTGTTCGTGGTTATCGGCTCGTTTTTTGCTTACATGCTCTATATGCAGGGCGTTAAGGACATCGGCTCGGTGCGTGCGAGCCTCATCGGAACTGTGGAGCCGGTTTCGGCGACCATCACCAGCGCCGTTATGCTGGGCACGGTGTTTTTGCCGACCGACCTTATCGGCTTTGCCATGATCATCGTGATGATGTTCCTCACGGTGTAGTTGACGCCGCCGCCAAGACAGAAAAGGTGTTGTGCCGCATTTTCGCCAATTGATGTCCGTGTCTGGAGTTTAGCTGTCGATGCTCAAAATGCCATAAAATAGTAACGTTATGGACTTTTTCATTGCGACTCAATTGCGAGGATTTCTTTATGGCTGGTAATCACTTTAAGGGCGGCGATAGCGGCCGTCCTGCAGTTCCGCCGCGTCCGAACGGGGCTGGTAAGGCCGGCACGCCGGGCGGCGCTGGACAGGGCGGTTCCGCTAAGCGCGTGTCCCCGGGCGAGACGGCGATGTTTACCGCTCTGTACGAGCAGTCTCAAAAGGCAAAAAAGACCGGCCGTGCAAGAGGGAATGTCTTTGCGGGCGGTGCAACCTCCACGTCGCAGCCGAGCGGGGCTCCTTCGGTACCTGCGAACAACGCAGGTGCTGCCAACGCCGCGAATACCGCCGGCAACGTTAATGCCGGCAAGGCCGCCAACAATACTCCCTCTTCCGGTGGCGCGGGGCTTACAGGTAACCTTGGCACGATTTACACCGGCGCCTCCGAGACTGGCACGTTCGCCCGCCTGGATGATAGCGGTACCGAGTTTGCGGGCTCGGGTTCCAAGGAAGATTATTACGATTTTGGCTTGAACTACGGTAGCGACGCTTCGTCGAGTTCGACCTCTGGCGGTCTGGTCCGTCATCGCCATCGCAAGGGCGAGTGCAAAAAGCGTCACACTGGCGCCATTATTGCCGCTGTGGTCGTGGTGCTTCTCGTTGCGCTTGGCGCAAGCGGCTTTATGCTGCTTAACTCGGCAAAGACCGTAAAGAGCGAAGCGAAGGAGGCTGTCGAGATTGTCGGTGGCCTTAAGGACAAGGTCACGTCGGGCGATTTTTCGACGCTGCCTGACGACGCGAAGAAGATCGATGAGCTCTGCGACAGCATGAAGGCGGAGACTTCGAGCCCGCTGTGGACGGCGGCTTCGTTTATCCCGGTGTATGGCAGTGACATCAACGCAGCCCGCACCATGATTGATGCCCTGTCCGATGTCTCGAGCAACGCGCTGGTTCCCATGGCCGATAACCTTTCGCAGGCCACGCCCGGCAAGCTGTTCCAGGACGGTATGATTAACGTATCCGCGCTGCAGGCGGTCGCCGATTCGCTTTCCAGCAGCTCGAAGGTGTTCAAGAGCGCCAACGAGAAGATCCAGGGCATTGGCGATACTCATATTTCCCAGGTGACTGAGCTGGTCGATAAGGCCAAGGACGGCTTTGCCACCCTCAACGGCGCGGTTGACGCGGCGGAGAAGGTCGCCCCCGTCCTTCCCCAGATGCTCGGCGCCAACGGCCAGACGCGCAACTACCTTGTGTACGCCATGAACAACGTCGAGATTCGTGCCTGCGGCGGCTTTGGCGGTTCGCAGGGCCTGATTTCGGTCACCGACGGCCAGATGTCGATTGGCGAGTTTGTTCCCCGCATTGGACTCAGCGAGGATGAGGCAGTCGAGAGCGTCGACGAAGAGGATGAGGCGCTGTTCGGCAACCACAGCAACCTGTACAACTCGGGCAATACCTATTCGCCTGATTGGCCCCGCAACTCGCAGCGTGTCGCCGCGCTGTGGAAGTCCCAGTATGGGCAGGACGTTGATGGCGTCGTCGGCATCGATCCGGTGTTCTTGCAGTACCTGCTGGGCCTTGTCGGTAATGTCTCGCTGCCTGATGGTACGGTCGTCGACGGTACCAACGCGGCGAAGGTTCTCATGCACGATGTGTATTGGAACTATCCGGTCGAGGAATCGGACGGCATCTTTGCGGCTGTTGCCAGCGCCGCCTTCGACAAGATTCTCGGTGGCATCGGTGACGTCGACGTTACAAAGCTTGTCGGTGCATTCGAGCGCGGTGCCGAAGAGGGCCGTCTGATTGCTTGGATGAGAAACGATGATGAGCAGAATGCCATCAAAGAGACGGGCATTGACGCTTCGCTGCCCGATCCGGATGATCCGAGTGCCGATCCCGTTGCCGGCGTTTACTTTAACAACCTGAGCTTCTCCAAGCTCGACTGGTATCTGAACGCCGACACGCAGATCGGCCAGGGCATCAAGAACGGCGACGGCACGTGCTCGTATCGCATCACCGTTACTCTGACGAACATCATGACGCAGGAGGAGGCAGGCAAGCTGCCCGACTACGTTGCGGCGAGCGCACCCGATGCCGCGCGTGACGACGAACGCCTGAATGTCTCGTTGTTTGCCCCGACGGGCGGCAACATCAGTGACCTTACGGTTGAGGGCACACAGTTTGGTCTTGGCGCCGCTACGTGGCATGGAATCCCCTTCTATTCGGGCACCGTTGACCTGCATGCTGGCGAGACGACGACGATCACGTATACGCTGACCACGTCGGCCGAGGCGGGGGACAAGCCGCTTACGCTGCGTCAGACTCCTACATGCCAGGCGGCTCGCGACAGCGCGTCGGCGTAGGGTTTTTCTGGTAGCGCAGATAATCGAGTACCATTTTGGGGCGGACAGGCAATCTGTTCGCCCCTATTTTGTAAGGAGAGCGCATGAAGTACTTTGGCACCGACGGCTTTCGCGGTGAGGCCAACGTTGGGCTGACGGTAGAGCACGCTTATAAGATCGGCCGCTTTGTGGGCTGGTATTACGGCGCCAACCGCGGGGCCAAGGCGCGCGTGATCGTGGGCAAGGACACGCGTCGTTCGAGCTATATGTTCGAGGCGGCGCTGGTGAGTGGCCTGGTCGCGAGCGGTGCGGACGCCTACATGCTGCACGTGATCCCCACTCCGGGCGTGGCGCATCAGACCGTGGAGGGCTGCTTCGATTGCGGCATCATGATCAGTGCGAGCCACAACCCGTTTTGCGATAACGGCATTAAGCTCGTCAACAGCGACGGCTTTAAGATGGACGAGGACGTGCTGGAGCTCATCGAGGATTACATCGATGGCAAGAGCGAGGTGTCGCTGGCCACGGGCAACCACATCGGTGCCACGGTCGACTACATGCAGGGTCGCAACCGCTATATTGCCTCGCTCATCGCCAGCGCGAACTTTTCACTGCAGGGCGTCAAGATCGGCATCGACTGCGCCAACGGCTCGGCATCCTCGGTGGCCAAGCCGGTGTTCGATGCGCTGGGCGCCGATGTGCGTGTAATCAATGCAGCGCCCGATGGCTTTAACATCAATGTGGACTGCGGCTCCATGCATATGGAGCGTCTGCAGCGCCACGTAGTGGAGCAGGGCCTGGACGTGGGCTTTGCCTACGACGGCGATGCCGACCGCTGCCTGGCCGTGGACGAGCGCGGCCGCGTGGTCGATGGCGACCAGATCCTGTACGTGTGCGGTGTGTACCTGAACAAGCATGGTCGCCTTTCGGGCGGTACCTGTCTCTTATACACATCTCCGAGCCCACGAGACCGATCAGTATCT
>UQVD01000064.1 GCA_900544385.1 uncultured Collinsella sp. | reverse complement strand
GCACCGACGTCACCGAGTTCAAGCAGCCCTGGGGCAAGGCCTACTTCGCGCCGGTCTACGACTTCGGCAGCAAGGAGATCGTCGCCTGGTCCACGTCGCTGCACCCCAACATGGCTCAGCAGCACGAGCTGCTCGACCAGCTCGTGTCCAAGAAGCCCAAGGGCTCCAGGCCGGTCCTGCACTCGGACATGGGCTGGCAGTACCAGCAGGCCGGTTGGTGCAGGCGGTTGGAGGAGGCCGGCGTGGTGCAGAGCATGTCCCGGAAGGGCAACTGCATCGACAACGGCGCGACGGAGCAGGTGTTCGGCCACATCAAGGACGAGTTCTTCCGGGGAAGGACATGGCCGGACTTCGAGTCCTTCAAGGCGGACCTCGACGACTTCGTGGTCCATTGGAACACGAGGAGGCGCCAGGTTAAACTGAAGGGACTGACCCCGGAGGAGTTCCGGAGACAGTCCCTTGCGGCGTAGTTCTTATTTAAGCCGTCCAGGTTTTGGGGTGCAGTTCACAGTGGACGGGAGGGGAGCCTTATATGTGACCGCGGCAAAAGGATGGCAATACCGCAGTCGCCCAAAGGGAGGGCCTGGATGCACCGGGCCTAGATAAGGTTCTTGCCAGAGACCTTATCGAAGAGGTGGGTCGCGTTCTTCTCGAACTTGAACCAGATGGTGTCGCCAGCCTTGAGCGCGCCCTTGGCCTCGAGGTCGACGACGGGGATAATCAGGACAAACTGGCCGTCGGGAGCGGTCACGTGGACATGCTCGGTCGAGCCCATGAGCTCGGTCACCTCGACGGTACCCTGGAGCGCGCCCTCCTCGCCCTTGTCGGCAAGCAGGATCTGCTCGGGACGCACGCCGGCCATAATCTCCTTCACGTCGCCGCCGTCCCAGTTGAGGGCAAGCTGAGCGCAAGTCTCGGGGGCGAGCGCCACGTTCATATCCTCGGTCTTGACGGTAAAGCCGTTGCCCGAGCGCACCAGCTGGGCATCGAAGAAGTTCATCTGCGGCACGCCGATGAAGCCGGCGACGAAGATGTTCGCGGGATGGTTGAAGACCTCCTGCGGCGTGGCGATCTGCTGGACAACGCCGTCCTTCATGACCACGATACGGTCACCGAGGGTCATAGCCTCGGTCTGGTCGTGAGTAACATAAATGAACGTGCCCTTGATCTCGTGGCGCAGCTTAATGAGCTCGGCACGCATCTGGTTACGAAGCTTGGCGTCCAGGTTGGACAGCGGCTCGTCCATCAGGAAGACCTTGGGGTCACGCACGATGGCGCGGCCGATAGCGACACGCTGGCGCTGGCCGCCGGAGAGCGCCTTGGGCTTACGGTCGAGGTACTCGGTAATGCCCAGAATCTCGGCAGCAGAGCGAACCTTGCGGTCGATCTCGTCCTTGGGAACCTTCTTGAGCTCGAGCGTAAATGCCATGTTCTCGTACACCGTCATATTGGGGTACAGAGCGTAGCTCTGGAACACCATGGCGATGTCGCGGTCCTTGGGCGCCACGTCGTTGACACGCTTGCCGTCGATGAGCACCTCACCCGAGGTAATGTCCTCCAGGCCGGCGACCATGCGCATCGTCGTGGACTTACCGCAGCCAGAGGGGCCAACGAGGACGACGAACTCCTGGTCGTGAACGGTGAGGTTGAAGTCCTCTACAGCGAGCACACCGTCCTCGGTAACCTTGAGGTTGTGCTTCTTCTCCTCGGTCTTCTTCTTTTTGCCAAAGAAGCCCTTCTTTTTGGACTCGTTGTTGGGATACACCTTCTGAACATGTTTGAGAACGATCTCGGCCATGTCTTTACCTTTCGATATGCGGCGCCACGCTGAGGGGCGCCGCAGAAACTTGCAAAACAGTTACGGCATCAGCCCTTGACGGCACCTGCCACCACGCCGTCGATGATGTACTTCTGACAGAGGATGTACATGATGACGATGGGGATAACGACCATCATGATGCAGGCCATCATGGGGCCGAGCTCGACGTGGCCGTAGCCGCCGCGGAAGTACTGGATCAAGATAGGAATGGTCTTGTACTTGGTGGAGTCGAGCGTAAGGTAGGGCAGCAGATAGTCGTTCCAGACCCACATGGTCTCGAGGATGCCGACCGAAAGATAGGTGGGCTTCATGATGGGAAGGACGATCTTAAAGAACACCTGGACCGGGTTGCAGCCATCAATCATGGCCGCCTCCTCAATCTCGAGTGGAATGTTCTTTACAAATCCGGCGAACATAAAGACCGCCAGGCCCGCGCCAAAGCCGAGGTAGATAAAGCAGATGTTGAACGGCGTGTTGAAGCCGATGCGGTCCGCCAAATTGGACAGCGTGAACATGAGCATCTGGAAGGGCACGACCATCGAGAAGACGAACAGGTAATAGAAGAAGTTCGAGATCTTGCTGTTGACGCGCACTACGTACCAAGCACACATGGAGCAGCACACCAGAATCAGCACGACCGACGTGACCGTGATGATGAGCGAGTACATAAATGCCGAGGCAAAGCCCTGCTCGTTAAGGGCGTGCATGTAGTTTGCGAGGCCGTTGAACGTCTCGGGCGTGAGCAGATCGAACGCCGTGGTGGTGCTGATTGCGGTCGCTTTCTTAAAGGAATTGAGCGCAATCATGAACACGGGGTAGATCCACGCGAGCGACAGAATCGTAAAGAAAATCGAGAGCGCGCGGTTGATAACCTTATCGCGTTTCATTACTGCTGCACCTCCTTGGACCTCGTGGCCTTAAGCTGAATCATGGAGATGGCTACGACCAGGATGCAGAAGATAACCGCCTTGGCCTGACCGATGCCCTGCCATGCGATACCGGCACGCGAATAGAACGTGTTGTAGATGTTCAGGGCGAGCATCTCGGTGGAGTGCGCGGGAGCGCCGCCGGTAAGGGCGAGGTTCTGGTCGAACAGCTTAAAGCCGTTGGTGATGGACAGGAACAGGCAGATGGTAATGGTCGGCATCAGGTTAGGGATCTTAACCTTCCAAAACGTCTGCCATGCCGTGGCACCGTCGACCTTGGCGGCCTCGATGTAGTCGGACGGAATGGACTGCAGACCAGCGATGTAGATGATCATCATGTAGCCGACCTGCTGCCACAGGGTCAGGATGATAAGGCCCCAGAAGCCAGCAGCAGAGTTAAGGGCGATGAGCTGGGCGCCCACGTTGGAGAGCAGGCAGTTGATCAGAATCTGCCAGATGTAGCCCAGCACGATGCCACCGATCAGGTTAGGCATAAAGAAGATCGTACGGAAGATGTTGGTGCCCTTGAGCGCTTTGCGGGTGAGCGCCTGCGCAATGGCGAGGGCGATCACGTTGATGAGCACCGTCGACAGGAAGGCAAACGCCACCGTAAAGAAGAACGACGTGGAGAACTGTGGATCGGACAGTGCGCGCACGTAGTTCTCGATACCGACAAAGTGCGCATTGTTGATGGTAATAAACTGGCAGAACGAGAGATAGAAGCCCTGGATAAAGGGGATCACGAACCCGATCATAAACGCCAGGCACGTGGGCAGCATAAAGAGCGGCCACCAGCGCTTGAGTGCTTTGCCCATAATAGGGTCCTTTCAATATGCAGGGGGCGGGCAAACCTACGTCTGCCCGCCCCCTGTCGCTAATCAGATAGCTTGGGCAGCAACTACTTACTCGGAAGCAGCCTTCTCGGTCTTCCAGCCATCAACGAAGGCGTTCTTGACGCCGTCCCACTTGGTGTTGTCGGCAGCATAGGCAATCAGAGCCTGCTTGAGGTTCTTCTTCCACTCCTCAGAGGGGATGTAGACGAAGTCCCAAGCGACGGTCTTCTTGCCGTCCTTAGCCATAGCAACGGCCTGCTGCGAGAAGACGTTGGTAGTCTCCTTGGCGCTCTTGAACGGAGCGGTCAGGCCCATCTTGTCGGCGATGATGCTGGTCGGGGTATCAGCGGTGACGCACCAGTACATGAAGTCCTCGGTGGCCTTCTGAGCATCCTCGGAAGCCTGGGAGCTCACGCACCAGTAGTTCTCGCCGCCGGAGCACAGGCCCTGGTTCTCCTCGCCGTCAACGCCGATGTAGATCGGCAGCATGCCGAGCTGGTCGTCGGTCATACCGGCCTTGGTGAGGTCAGCGTATGCCCAAGAGCCGTTCTGATAGAAGACGGCCTTGCCGGTTGCGAACTCGTTGGTGGCATCGTCGCCGGTCTTGGAGGCAAGCTGCGAAGGATCGCAGGTGGAGTCGGTGATGTACAGGTCGAAAATCTGCTTGAAGTTGTCGAGATACTCGCCCTTGATCTCGTCGTCCTCCTGGTTGTGCTCCTTCTCGAACTCGTAGTAGAGCGGGAGGTTGGCGAGGTGGGTGGTGTAGCGCCAGCTGGAGGAGTCATCCATGCCGGCAGAAGTGAAGGCGCCCTCAACGCCAAGCTCGTCCTTGCGGGCCTGAATGTCGTCAGCGCAAGCCTTCAGCTTGTCGAAGGAGTTGATGTCCTCGGCCTTGTAGCCAGCCTTCTCGAGCAGCTGCTTGTTGTAAATGATGCCGTAGCTCTCCTGGACCCAGTCGATGCCCAGATCCTTGCCATCGGACTGCAGAGCCAGGGAGTCGTCAATGAGCTCACCGCGGAGCTTGGTATCGGACAGGTCGGCGCAGTAATCCTTCCAGTTCTTAAGACCGGTGGGGCCGTTGACCTGGAACAGGGTCGGAGCGGAGCTCTTGGACATCTCGGACTTGAGCTTCTCCTCGTAGGTGTTGGAGGCAGCGGTCACGATCTTGACCTCGACGCCCTTCTCCTTCTTATAGGCCTTGGCGATCTCCTTCCACTCCTTGTCGACCTCGGGCTTGAATTGGAGGAAGTAGACCTCGGCAGCGTCACCAGAAGCAGAGGAGCCGGAGCCGGCGGAGCCACCGCAGCCCACGAGACCCAGACCAAGAACCGCAGCCGCGGAACCAGCAAAGCCCAGGAACTGCCTTCTGCTCATTTCGTTCTTCATTACAATCCACCCTTTCACACCGTGGCGGCACCCTTTGCCGCCGCCTTCGGAGATTGGCTCGGGGACTTTGCCCCTTTTGCTGATTTGTACAATACGCTATTTGGCTAGTTGTTTGAACAAGTATTACTAGAGCGGTAGAAAAACTTCGGTGAACGGTAATATTCAACTTGATACTTGACAAGTTTTGTATAAACAATTTTTTGTTATCGAATGCAGAGAAAACGCCCGGTCAAGCCGATGTACCGTCGGTTTGACCGGGCGTTTTCGCTTTGAGGGCATAAGTCTCGTCAGGCTGCGAGCTAGCCGGCTATCGCTTGGAGTTGACGCGGTAGTGGAAGATCTCGGGATGCGTGCGGGCATGCGTGACCTCAAACAAGATGCCGTCCGAGGTGTACGACTGGCTCTCCATGACGGCGACACAGTTGTACTTACCAAGGTCAAGATAGCTGCAGTCCTCATCGTTGGCGAGCTCGACACTCACCGTACGACGGCTCGCCATCACCTTGACGCCGCGTTTGTGCTCCAGATAGTCGTAAATTGACTTTGCGGCGATCTCGGGCGTCAGACCCTTGGCGATCGACTCCAAAAAGTAACCATGGTCTACTTGGCGCGCGTTGCCGTTGAGGCTTCGGACACGCACTACGCGAATCAGCTCCTCGCCCACCTTAAAGCCCAGGCGACGAGAGAGTTGCTCAGTGCAAATCAAATGTTCAAAAGACTTGACCTCGGTCGATGCGACGGCATTGTTGCGTTTTGCGAACTCGCCAAACGACTCAACCTCTTCGAGTGCGCCCAACATGTCGGTTTCGCCCTTAAGCCAAATAACGCGCACGCCCTTGCCGTGTATGGGCTGCACAAACATCCCGTCGGCCAGCATACCCAAGGCGCGACGGACGGTATTGCGCGTGCATCCGAACTCCGCGGTCAGCTCGGCTTCGGTTGGCAGCATCTCCTGAAACGCATAGGTCCCGTTAATGATGCGCGAACGGATCTCACGGTAGATTCCTTCGTAAATCGCTTTTGGCATGACTTCACCTCTACATTGTTCATTTCCGGCTAGGCACGATAGCATTTCTTAAAGTTGTTTAAACCGAATATCGGTAAAGCGACAGGATTTAACCGTTGACGGTTTCTGTCATGCCCAAATCGGTTTCGCTCAAAACTGCCGGTACGACAATCGTCTGGTCCTCTACAATGAATCCATTGTTTAAACGTTTCCCCACGCGCAACGCGCCTCGATATTCGGAAGGCAGAACATGCTGCAAAAAATCCAACGCTTTGGCGGGGCAATGTTCGCGCCCGCCATGCTGTTTTCTATATCAGGCCTCATGGTCGGCGTCTCCGCTCTCGCAACGACTGCGGACATCGTCGGCGATCTCGCCGTATACGGAACCCCTTGGTACGCTTTTTGGACCATCATCCAGCGCGGCTCGTGGACGGTCTTTAAACGCCTCCCGCTCCTTTTTGCCGTAGCGCTGCCCATCGGTCTTGCCCAAAAACAACCGGCTCGTTGCTGCCTCGAGGCTCTCGTCGCCTATTTTGCCTACTGCTTCTTTTTGAGCGAGATCATTAAGCTGAGCGGAGACAATCTTGGACTTAAGTACCCGTCGTCTTTGACCTCCGCTAGCGGCATCACCATCATCGACGGCATCAAGACGCTCGACACCGGCATTATCGGCCCGCTGGCGGTATCGGCAACCGTCGTCGCCATCCATGACCGCTTCTACGATGCCAAGGTTCCCGATTGGCTCGGCACCTTCTCGGGCTCCTCGCTGGTCTACCTCATCAGCTTTTTTGCCGTGTTTGCCCTTGCCGCTATCTCGGCCGCCATCGTGCCCTCCGTATACGCAATGACCGAAACGCTGCGCCATGCACTTACGAGCGTCGGCCCCTTTGGCGTGGGCATCTTTGTGCTTTTGGAGCGAGCGCTCGAGCCCATGGGGCTGCACCACCTGCTCTACATGCCGATCTACTACGACAACCTGGTCATTAACGACGGCATCTACGCCACGTGGAGCAGTTTGCTCCCCATCCTCTCCCATAGCACGCGCCCCCTTAATGAACTTGCGCCGTGGGCCGGTTTTACCGCCACCGGCTGGGTCAAGCTCTTTGGCCTTCCTGCCATCGCAGCTGCGTTCTACTCCACCGCAAAACCCGAGCGCCGTGCCGGCCTCAGGGTCATCCTTGCTCCCGCCATCATCGCCTCGGTGGTTTGCGGCGTTACCGAGCCACTCGAGTTTCTCTTTATGTTCACCCACCCCGGGCTCTTTTTGCTCTACGCCGTCTTATCGTCTTGCCTTGCCACAACCATGAATCTCTTTGGCATCGTCGGCATCTTCTCGGGCGGCCTGATGGAGATGGCAGCCTTCAACTTTATTCCGCTCATGCGCACGCATGCCGGTACCTATCTTTTGGCGCTCGGTATCGGCCTTGCCTTTAGCCTCATCTTTTTTGTTAGTTTTCGAGCACTCATCTTGGTCTATGACCTTAAGACACCGGGCCGCGAGGATCATGTTGCCAATCGCGCGGCAATCGATTGTTTAACGGGAAGCGACTTTGCCAAAGAGCAATCCCCCAATGACGAGGTCGATAGTCGATCCGATCAAGATCACGTCCTCGCTGAGCGGGTAATTCAGCTTTTAGGTGGCGTTGGCAATATCGTGGGCGCAACCAACTGCGCCACGCGCCTGCGCGTCGAGGTCGCAGACCCTTCCATCGTTGCAGATAACGCGTCGTTTGTCGCGGTGGGCGCCAAGGGCCTCATCATTACGGGCAAGACCGCCCAGGTGGTCATCGGCATCTCCGTTCCCCGCGTTAAAGAGCATTTTGACCAGATCATGGGCCTCGAGCCGGAATTTGTGCCCACCACCTCGGCCTCCCCTGCCGCCAGCGCAGCCCATAAGCGCGGCGCTATTTGCTTCTTCGATATCGACGGAACGCTCGCCTGGCAAGACCCCAGGCTCGCCCAAGACCTTCCCGAAGACGAGCGGGACCTCTCCCCCTATCCCAACGAGGCGGTTTCGCAGGCAATCCGCGAGTTTGTCGCCAACGGCAACATGGCCTTTATCTGCACGGGACGCACCCTGAGCTGCATCCACCCCAAACTTCTTGAGCTGCCTTGGACCGGCATCGTCTGTCTTGCGGGCGGTTACGCCGAGATCAACGGACACGCAATTCGCGATCTGTCGATGACGCCCAGCATGCTGCAGCATCTTGCCCCCTATCTTGAGCAATCGGGCGAGGTCATCCGCTTTGAGGGCCTCAACGGCGTCGTGCGCATGAGTGCCGATGCCCCCGATGCCCCCGGATACGCGCGCACCCTGGGCGACGCAGTCACGCAGCTGCAACATTACAGTGTCTACAAGATCTTGATGTCTACATCGCTCGCCAACCACATCGCTCAAGATAAGGCACTTGAGCCGCTGCTGTGCTTTAACGAGCTCGAACTCGAGGTAACCGAAATCTCGCCCCGCGAATGCACGAAGCGCGGGGGCATCCAGTCTGTACTCGACGCCCTCGACCCCCACCACGGAACCGTATACGGCATTGGCGACGCCAGCAATGACGTCTCGCTGATGAACGCCGTCGATGTCGGTATCGCCATGGGCAATGCGCCGGACAATCTCAAGGATAAGGCCGATTACGTGACCGACACCGTCGATCACGACGGTGTCGTTGCGGCGCTCGAGCATTTTGGGCTGATTTAGGCGCGCTCCATCAAACGCACGCCCGTTGTCCCAAATCGCCAAAACTGCCGCGCCAAACGCCCTAATGTGGCAATATGTTGTCTGCATATTGCATCAACGCAACCTCAGAAAGAATGCGAGAACCCGTGTCCAGTCCGTTTACCAGCTTTTTAGCCCAGCACTTTGACCAGATTAACGACTATCTGGCCACGTTCTTTGACGGACAGGCGACCTCTGCCGATATCGAGCGCTACCTGTATGCGCCGCTCTCGGCTTTTACGGCCAACGCCGGCAAGCGCCACCGCCCGCTTATCTGTATGCTCGCCGCAACCGCAGTGGGCGGTAGCTTTGAGAGCGCCCGCAGCGCCGCGGCAGCCATCGAGCATTTCCAGTCGGGCGCGCTGATCCACGACGACATCGCCGACAACGGACAGCTTCGTCGAGGCAAGCCCTGCATGCACCTTACCGAGGGCACGGGCCTTGCCATCAATTGCGGCGACTTGGCGCTCACCATGGTCACCAAGACGGTTCTCGACGACCCCACGCTGGAGTCCGACGTGAAGCTGCGCGTGCTCCACGAGCTTACCGAGATGATCGTCCGCACCATCGAGGGTCAAGCGCTCGACCTGGGTTGGGTCCGTGACGGGCGCTTTGATATCTCGGTTGATGACTACCTGGACATGGCGACGCACAAGACCGCGTTTTACAGCGGAGCCACGCCGCTTGCCGCCGGAGCCATTATCGGCGGCGGCAGCGATGAGCAAATCGAAGCGCTGCGCGCCTTTGGCCTACACACAGGCCTCGCCTTTCAGATTCAGGACGACCTGCTCAACCTTGTCGGCACTAAGGAAGCCGCCAACAAGGACTTCCGCACCGACATCACCGAGGGCAAGCGCACGCTTGTCGCCGTACACGCCCTCTCTGATGAGCGCCACCACGACGAGGTCGAGGCGATTCTTTCCTCGGGCACCGATGATCCCGCGCAGCTCGCACGCGCCGTGGAGATCTTCCAGGAGACCGGCTCCATCGATTACGCCCACACTTACGCGCTCGACCTGACCGCTAAGGCCAAAGCGGCCATCGAGAACGTTGAGCTTGATCCGCACGCACGCGAGCTGTTCCTCTCCATGGCAGATTTCTTTGTGGAGCGCCTTAACTAACGGGGGTTATAAAACCTGTCAGCAGCGTATTTAGGCACAACTTGCTACACTGTTGAGTGCATGTTTATGCATCCCTTTGCGTTGTCTATCCGACAGACGCTCAAATAGTACGAATGGTACGCCGAAAGGGGTTCGTTCATGGAACCTATTACAACGGGCATGCAAGGAGCAGCCGTCGAAGACGTGCAGTCTCGTCTCCTACAGCTCGGCTACACGATTGATGCCGCCGAAGTCACCGACAAGTACTTTGGAGCCACCACTGAGCAGGCCGTCAGCACCTTCAGGCTCGACAGCGGCCTTGCTGCCGGTCATGCCGTCGATATCCCCTGCTGGAGCGCCCTTGTAGACGCTTCGTATAAGCTGGGCGACCGCACTCTCTATCTGCGCATGCCCAATTTCCATGGCGCCGATGTGCAGGCCCTGCAGCGCGCTCTCAACGTTTTGGGCTTTGCCTGTGGCGAAGACGACGGCTACTTTGGTCCGCATACCGAGGCCGCCCTGCAGCAGTTCCAGGAAAATGTCGGCCTGTTTGCCGACGGCATGGCCTTCCAGGACACCTACGCCTACATCAACCGCCTGCACCATGTGTGGGAGGGCAAGCCCTCGGTCACCGAAGCCGAGTCCCGTATCGGTTTTGCTCGCGCCGCCAACGTGCTCGAGCGCTTCCAGATTGCCGTTATCGGCGAGGACCCCATCGCACGCAGCGTTGCGTCGCGCATGTGGAATATCGCCACGGCAACGACCGACAACAGCGGCATGATGCTCTGCGACTCCGAGGTCCCAACCGACGTTGACCTAGTGCTCGAGATCGCAAGCGATGAGCTGCCCGCAGATGCAGCGCCGCGCGCCACGATCGCCCTCGCCGAGTGCCACAACCTGGCCCAGCGCATCCGCACTGCCAATGTCGCCGCGCAGCAGAAGCCGGCACGCATTCGCATTGAGCTCACGGGCATGACGCGCTACAACGGCACCTTCACGGCCAGCGACGCGCAGACACTCGCCGTACGCCTGCTCGATGGCGTTTGCGATGCCCTCGCAGATTAGGTAAACTAAACGAGTTGCTTTTGTGCAACACCCATACTGGGACGTAGTTCAACGGTAGAACTCCGGTTTTTGGTGCCGGCTGTTGGGGGTTCGAATCCCTCCGTCCCAGCCATTAAAACTGAGCGCCCTGAGCCCATAACGGCCCAGGGCGCTTTCTTGTGGACAAGCGGAGGGATTCGAACCCACAAGGGTGCGGAGCCGAGGAAACGCGAAGGCGCCCCAGGCCCATTAGGACCAAGGGCGCCTTACATCTAGAAAATATCAGCCCAGTTCCGAAAAGCGAGCCGCTTGCGACAACCAAGTGCCGCGTGGCCCCGGCGGGCCGGGCATTAAGTTTGTCGCGAGTTCCGCACGCAAAGAAGGCCACTTAATGTGGCCTTCGTCTTGC
>UQVD01000063.1 GCA_900544385.1 uncultured Collinsella sp. | reverse complement strand
AGTTCCGCACGCAAAGGAAAGCACTTAATGTGCTTTCCGTCTTGCGCAGGACTGTCCGAGCAGCGAACTAAACAGCCAGGCACGCCAGGAGGACTCACATGATCAAGATCACCGTCCCAGCAACCAGCGCCAACCTAGGCATCGGCTACGACACCCTCGGCATGGCCGTTAGCCTCTACTCGCACTTCACCTTCGAGCGCGCCGACAAGCTCACCATCACGGGCTGCCCCGAGGAATTCCAAAACGAGAACAACCTGGTCTACGTTAGCTTTGTCGATGCACTGGCCGCATGGGGCGAGCCGGCCTTCCCCGTCGCCATCGACATTCAGACTGACGTTCCCGTCGCCCGCGGCCTGGGCTCCAGCTCCACCTGTGTCGTCGCCGGCATTATGGCCGCCGCCGCGCTGACAGGCCACACCGTCGACCGTGCCGAGCTCGTCCGCATTGCCACCGAGGTCGAGGGCCATCCCGATAACGTCGCCCCCGCTATCCTGGGCGGCGCCGTCTGCTCCTTTACGCCGACCGATTCGCTCCCCCAGTGCCTGCGCTACGAGGTGAGCGATCGCCTGCGTTTTATTACCGTGATTCCTCCCTACGAGGTGCATACGAGCGAGGCGCGCAAGGTCGTGCCGCAGGAGGTTCCGCTCTCCACCGCCGTATGGCAGATGGGCCGCATCGCCGGCATGACGCGCGGTCTTGAGTCCGGCAACCTCGACCTGATTGCCGCCGCCAATGACGACCGCATTCAGGAACCCTATCGTCGCCGCC
This sequence comes from uncultured Collinsella sp., assembly GCA_900544385.1. Classification (GTDB taxonomy): domain Bacteria; phylum Actinomycetota; class Coriobacteriia; order Coriobacteriales; family Coriobacteriaceae; genus Collinsella. The sequence goes on along the minus strand of UQVD01000063.1, from coordinate 10,544 downwards.
TGATTCCCGACTACAACGCCGTGCGCGACACCTGCCTTAACGGCGGCGCCAAGACCATCTGGATCAGCGGTTCGGGCTCGACCCTTATGGCTGTGACCGACGACACTATCGTGGCAAAGTTCCTGCAGGTCAAGCTGCGCGAGCAGTTCCCCAAGTGCGACACGCATATCCTCACGTGCGACACCGAGGGCGCTCAAATCGAGTACCTGTAGTCGCCGCACCTTATACCCGCCGGGAAGGTCAGGGGCTTTGCTCCCAAATCGTCCTCGGACATGGCAGGACCCCCGCTGCGCACTTCGTGCGGCGGGGGTCCTGTCGTCCTGCGAAAAGATTTGGGAGCAAAGCCCCTGACCTTCCCTACGTTAACTTCGCTGGCGGCGGCTACAGGGACCTACACTCTGTAAAAGCGCCGGGCTAAAATTATGGCCTTTTATTGGTAGGGGCTCTTGCTAGATTAGGGCACTTATTAGAGGCAGGCTTCGGCGATGCGCTTTTTGAGTTCGTCGATGCCGGTGCCGGTTTGGGAGCTTGTGATGATCACGTTCTCGGCCGGGACGTTGAGTTGCTTTTTGATGGCAGCTGCCTGGCGGGCCTGCTGGGTGCGGCTGAGCTTGTCGGCCTTGGTGAGGCAGACGATAAAGTTGAACTCGTTGCCCTGCAGATAGTCGATCATGTCATGGTCGAGCTTGCTCGGGTCGTGACGAATATCCACCAGCGACACGACCAGGTTAAAGCTGCGCTCCGAGTCAAAGAAGTCGCCGATAAGTTCTGCCCAGCGGTCACGCTCGGCCTTGGAACGACGGGCGAAACCATAGCCCGGCAGGTCCACAAAGTGCACGTCGTCGGCCTCGAAGAAATTGATGTTGCTCGTCTTGCCCGGCGTACTCGAAACCTTGACCAGGTTCTTGCGGCCAAAGAGTTTGTTCATGATAGACGACTTGCCCACATTGGAGCGGCCCACAAAGCTCACCTCGGGACAGGTGGACTCGGGGATCTGCGAAACCTTGCCGTAGCTGGCAACAAACTTGGCAAGCTGATAGTTAATGGAATCGGCCATGGACACTCCTTGGTCGTAGGTTCTTACAAAACGGGCGTGCTATTGCGCGGCGGCGATACGACGAACGATGTCAAGCGTGATGCCGCTCGCGGTGCGAGCGTACTCGTCCAGATCGAACTCGCGCTCGCAAAACGCGTCATATGCCTCGTCACAATTATCGCTGATAGCGCGCAGTACCAGGCAATCGACACCATTCTTGGCCGCGATGTGCGCAATTGCCGCGCCCTCCATCTCGACGCAATCGGCATGCGTGGCCTCAATCGCAGCGTTACGCATGGCGTCACCCGTAACAAAGCGATCACCCGTGGCGATAGTGCCACACAGGAACTGCTTGGGGTCCTTCTCCGCAGAAGTCTCATCCGCCGAGGCATCCACAAATCCATGCTCGGCAAGCACGGCGGCGGCAACATCAGCCAACGCCGGTGTCGAGACAAACTCCTCGAGCCCCGGCGCCGACTCGGCGATGAGTGCCGTATCGGTATCCAGATAGCGCAGGCACTTGCCTATAACCACGTCGTTAATATGGAGTTTAGGGTTTAGGCCGCCCGCAATGCCCGAAAACACAACGGCCTGCGGGGCGTATTTGCTGATGAGATGCTGCGTTGCGGCAGCGGCGTTCACGGTCCCCATGCCTGCCGTCGTGGCGACTACTGTCAGACCCGAAAGCCCACCGTTCACAACGGTCAAGCCCGCCTCCTGCGACTCATGCGTGCCACTCAGCTCTTCCTTAATCTGCGCAACCTCTTTTTCGAGTGCGCCTATGATCGCGATGGTTGCCATGCCATCCCCCAAATCCGTGCAAATTGCTTATCCACGGTATGGTACCAGCATTTTGGCTCAACCGTGTCAGCACCAAGCCGTTAGGCCAGTACAGCTCGGGTATCATAAAGGGGCAAAAATGGCTTGTTAGCCGATGGCCGACCTGAGCTCCGCACGGCGCTTTTTCATACCGGCCATAACGGCATTGCGCAGCTCGGGCATGCGCGCGGTATCCATCTGAGGTACGCCCTCAAGCTTATAGGGAATGCCCAGTTGCTCGTACTTGACGACACCCATCGTGTGATACGGCAGCATTTCCAGGCCCACCACGTTGTGCCATGGAGCGATGAGGCGACCGAGCTTCTCGCACTCCTCCACCGTGTCGGTAATGCCCGGCACCACCACGTGGCGGATAACGACCTTGATCTTGCGACGTGCAAGTTCATCGCCGAACGCCAAGATGCGTGCGGGATCGCAACCGGTCAGCTTTTTATGCTCGACCGGGTCGGCATGCTTAATATCGAGCAGTACCATGTCGGTCTCGTTGAGCACGGCATCGAACTTCTCGGGGTGGTTGGGGTCAAATGCATAGCCACAGCTATCTAGGCAGGTATGTACACGGCCATCGGGGTTGTTATGCATAGCACGAAACAGATCGGCCAAAAACTCGGGCTGCAGGAGCGGCTCGCCGCCGGACACCGTAATGCCACCGCTGCGATAGAACTCGTGGTTACTCTGGAACTCATCCATCAGGTGTTCGACGGTCACCATGGTGCCGCCGTTGACCGACCAGGTATCGGGATTGTGGCAATACGCGCAGCGCATGGGACAGCCCTGAACAAACACCACAAAGCGGATGCCGGGTCCGTCGACCGTTCCCATCGTCTCGATCGAATGCACGCGGCCAAGGGCAAACGCAGAGTCCTCGGGACGAGCGTCCACACCCTCAAGCGTCATTTCTGCCATTCGCGCTACCTTGCCTCTCCTTGGATGCAACCAATTAAAATGCCAGAGTCATTCTAGCCCATGCGTTTGCGTTTAAACGTCTCGGACTAGAACGGCACGTTTTAATCTATCCCCCATCACCATGGCTGGGGGCTACGTCGAGATGTCAGGCTGAAGAACGCTCGCCTGCGGCCTTTACGCCTTAAGCGTGAGCACCGCACCGAAGGCGGTCGGGCCGCAATGGCTCGAGATGACGCCGCCGACCTGAGTCCAGGTAACGTCCTTAAAGCCCAGATCATGCGCATAGACCTCCATGTCATCGCGCAGCTCCTGGGAAAGGCCCACCGAATACGCCAGGCCAATGTGCGAGTAGTCAATCTCGCCCTTCGCAACCATGTGGTCAATAAAGGCGCGGGCGCACTTGAGCATAGAGCCGCGGAACTTCTTGGTCGCCACGAACTTGCCGCCCGTCACCTCAATGCAGGGCTTAATCTTGAGCAGATGGGCGCCAAGGAATGCGACGTTGGACAAGCGACCGCCCGCCTTAAGAAAGGCAAGATCGGTAGGAACAAAGCCCAGCAGCACGCGGTCCATGACGGAATTCGTAAATGCAAAGATCTCGTCGACGGTGGCATCGGGGTGAGCCTCGATGTATTTGGCGGTCTCGACGACAACGAGCGACTGGCCTACCGAGACAAAGCGCGTGTCCATAGAGAACACGTAGTCGCGACCCTTGGCGGCGATCTTCGATGATTGATGCGAGCAGGTCGTGGCCTCGGAATACGCGAGATGCAGAATAGTCGCATCGGGCTGCTCAGCGTGAATGCGGTCGTACACGTGAGCAAAATCCGCAGGCGCGCAGCCGCTGGTCTTGGGCATCACGCCAAACTCGTTGCAGCGCGAATAAATCTCGAGCGGATCGATCGAGCCGTCCTCGACGGTCTCGTCACCAATCGTGACATGCATGGGCACGCGCACGATGCCGTAGCGCTCGCAGAGCTCCGGCGTCACATCCGACCCAGACTCAACCACGATTACGTACTTGCCCATTATTATCACGACCCATCTCGACATTGGCTTTTCAATACATGGCACGCGCCGCCGCACTGTTGCACAACGGCGTCCAAGCGCCAAAGAGACGCCGCCCCTTGCACACAACAAAGGACAGCGTCTCCCTGGAAAACTCCGTGCTTATCTAGGATTCCACACGGTTTATTAAGGAGGGTTACTTATTCCACAAACGGTCGCTATATGCGGTAAGCGGTAGTTGGCCGCGACAACTGCGACACATTCCGTCCAGCAAATCCAATCGTGCTCCACGCACGGTTAATGCACGAGGCGGTAGAAATTCATCGATGCCGCACCCTCGGCGTGCAGCTCCATCGCCGGAACCGCCGGCGAATAGGTACGGCTCGTAAGTGCCGCCTCGCCGCCATTTGCAAAAATCTCGACCATCGTAGTGTCCGAAAGCACGCGCAGGTCGCGAAGCTCGCTGAGCTCGATCAACCTCTGGTCGCGCCCATAGCCTTCGTCACCCATGTCGAGGGTAAGCATCCCGTCTGCATAGCGCACAAAGACACCCTTGCGGATTTCGAGCTCGATCACCTGGGCGCCCTCACAGGAAACCACAAGATCAAACAGGCGGCCCGGCTCCTCAACGGTTTCACCGCCTGTCGCGCAAACGCAGTCGCCGCGCATCCTCTCAATCTCGTGCACCGGCTGCTGACAGAGCTTACCATCGCGCATGCTCAGTTTTCTCGGCACCGTCAACGCGCACTGCCACCCGCGTGCCACCGTCGGGCTTTTTGCCGTCGCATCGGGGCAACCCGACCACCCGATCATCAAACGCCGACCCGCAGCATCCTCAAAAGACTGCGGTGCGTAGAAATCAAAGCCGGCATCGACCATCGGGGGCATGCCCTGCCCGGCGATCTTAAAACTCGACGCCTCCCAATCGGCCTCGATGGGAAACCACACGCACTGGTGCGGATTGCGGTAACGCCATCCATCGGCGGACACACCCTGCGGACAGCAAACGAGAATAAGCTCACCATCGAGCTCAAACAGATCGGGGCACTCCCACATAAAGCCAAACTTCTCGCCCAACTCAATGCGCGTCGCATAGCTCCAGTCCTCTAGATTGCTCGAGGTATAGACAAGCACGCAGCCGCGGTCGTCTTTCGTACGAGCGCCCAGAACCATGTAGTAGATACCATCGTGTTCAAGGATTTTGGGATCACGCACGTGCGTACCGATATCGTCGGGGTAATCGACCGGCCCAACAGCTATGCGCTTCTCGCCCAATTCGTCGGGGTTCTCGGCAACCACATGAATCTGGTTTTGCTCACGGCCCGTCAACACGTAGTCGTAATCATCGCGGTCAAAATGCTTGACGTTGCCGGTATAGAAGTAGTGAATCTTGCCGTCGTGTACAAAGGCAGAACCAGAATACGCTCCGCTCGAATCCAAATCGGAATCGGGGAACAGCACAGGGCCGCGATTCTCGTACGTCACAAAATCCTTTGTTGTCAGATGATTCCAAAGCACTGGACCGCCATGCGCAGCATCGAATGGATCGTATTGGTGATAGATGTGATACGTATCACCGATCTGCACCAAACCGTTGGGGTCGTTGAGCCAGCCAAGCTCAGGCTCCACATGGAACAGGAGCCTATCGGGGTCGGACGCGATGCGACCCGCCGTCTCATCCTGTCCGGCACGCCACTGCTCATAGTCCGCGCGTGTCACCTTATTTTTTTGATTAAACATCGCCGTTGACTTTCTCGTCTATGGGGAAGGACGCTCGACTCGCACGAGTCGAACGCCCTTCCCCAAATGGACTTATCCTCAGATTACGCTGAACGGCTCAACTAGAAGCTGACATCAAAGCCAGCACCAGCGCCCTCTTCATCAGTGGTCGGCACGCCCTTTGCCTTGTTGTAGGCAAAGATCAAGACGATCGGCACGATAAAGGCGATGAGATTGCCAGCCACATACCACACGAGCGTCTCGGGCGTGACGATGAGCAGGCCAAGCACGCCGGTCAGACCCTGACCGATGGCGCGCACCTCAAAGAGCTTCACGAAGGCACCGCCGCAGCCTGCACCGATGCAAGCGCAGATGAACGGGATGATCGAGTAGCGCATGTTTGCAGCAAAGATTGCGGGCTCGGAGATACCGACCAGCGTCGGGATAAAGGACGACATGCAGATGTTGCGCTCTTTGGAATGCTTCTTGTGAATGAGGTACATGCCGATGGCGCCGCCGCCCTGGGCGATGATGGAAACCGACCAGATGGCCTGGATGTAGTTGAAGCCAGTCGTGGCAACGAGGTTTGCCTCGATACCCTGGATGAACTGATGCGTACCGGTAACGACGAGCGGCTGCAGGAATGCGGCAAAGACAAAGGCACCGAAGACGCCCATCCTGTTGTACAGGATATCGATTACGCCGGCGAGGACGTCGCCGATCAGGTTGCCGAGCGGGCCGAACACGGTGAACAGGGCGACGTTAGCAAGAATCAGGGTAACGGTCGGGACAAAGACGAACGAAACGACCTCGGGGATGTACTTCTGGGCAATCTTCTCGACCTTGGCCATAAACCAGGCAGTCAGGATTGCAGGGAACACGCCGCCCTGGAAAGCAACCATGGGAATGGATAGCGGACCAAAGTTCCAGTACTCAGCACCCGTCGGGTCCATAACGAACGTGTTGCGGTTCATAAGGCTCGGGTGAACCATGACGATACCGACGAGGATGCCCAGGATCGGGTTACCGCCAAAACGCTTGACCGCGCTGTACATAACCAGGACAGGCAGGTAGTCGAACGTGGTGGCGATAATGGCAAAGAAGCTTGCGAGGTTCTTGAGGAACTCGCTGTGATCGGCGAGGCTGCCTTCCATGCCAAAGAGGCCGTTGGCAACGATCAGCGACTTAAGGCCGATGATGATTGCAGCGCCGACGAAGGCAGGAATGATGGGGATAAAGATATCCGAGAATACCTTGAGGACCGAGAAGAACTTGCCCTTCTTGTCCGCCTCGGCGCCCTTGACCTCGGAAGCACTGATCTCCTTAACGCCCGTCAGAGCCATAAACTCATCGTAAACCTTGTTGACGGTACCGGTACCGAAGATGATCATGAGCTGGCCGCTGTTGTACAGCACGCCCTTGACGCCATCGATGTTCTCGAGCTCGGCCTTGTTGTATTTGCTCGTATCCTTGAGCACCAGACGCAGACGGGTCACGCAATGCGTGGCGCCCTCGATGTTCTCCAGTCCGCCGACGTTGTCGACGACTTGCTGGGACACTGCCTTGTAGTCCATGTTCCTCTCCATTCCTTTTCTAAATCATAAAACGGTTCGTTGCCGCTACAGAGACGCGATCGTTGCGTTTGCGCACTTGAGCGCACCGTCGGTGACGGTAAGCGCCACACCCTGGCCCTGCTTGTTGCAGAAGCGAGCGTTGAGCGCAACATCATCGACAAAGATGGTCGCGATGTCGTCGTCGACGACCAGACGCACATGGTGAGTGCCCTCGCCCTTAAAGAACAACGGACGCTCGAGGCCCATGTTGTTGACCTGGAACCACGGATACTGGGGGGCCGCCGTAAACTCGAGTTTGCCCTCACGCAGGTTGGCGCGGAACTCATAGGCAAGACCGGACTCGGCGTCCTCGGCAAGCTTCACCGAGAAGCCGGCAGCGTCACCGGCGAGCTCGATGTCGGCGTCGAGCATATAGGTAGAACCGGCATCCGCGGCGAGCACCTGCTCGACCTTGCCCGACTCGCACGAAAGCTCAAAGGCCTCGACTGCCTTAGCCTCGCCAAAGGCGCCAAGCATGCTGTCGGGAAGCTTGGTGCCGAGCGTTCCGTCGGCACGCTGAACGATCTCGAGAGGCATAAAAGTGCCACCCCACAGGTAAGAGCTGGGGTCGCCGCCCTCGTCGCGCGTAGGAACCCAACCAAAGAGAACGCGGCGCTCGCCGTCAAATGCGGTACGTGCAGCATAGTACGCGCGGCCATCGAAGGAATCGTCCGCAGGAGTGATCCAAGGACCGTTGATAGAGCGAGACATGCGGTAACGGGTCTTGTTGCCATCACTGTACTCAGAGAACACCAGATACCACCAGTCGCCCATCTTAAAGAGATCAGGCATCTCGAACATGGTGTACAGGCCCGGATTCCACCAGTCGCCCTGGAACTCCCAGGTATCCAGGTCCTTGGAGGTGAACTTGACCAGACGACCGGTCATCAGACGCTTGTCCTCGCCCACACGCGTGCCGAGGATGAGCATGTACTCTTCGTTCTCCTCATCCCAAAGAACAAAGGGATCGCGCCAGTTGCGGTCATCGTAACCCTCCTGGGGCGGAAGCAGCGTCTCGGCGATGTTCTTCTCCCACTTGACGGCGTCGTCACTCGTTGCGTGAAGAAGAACCTGCTTCATCAAGCGCGCGCGGACCTTATCGCGATTGCAACCAGTGTAGAGCGCATGGTACTTGTCGCCCACCTTAAACACTGTGCCGGCATAAACATACTGGTCGACTTCCTCGTCGCCGCCACGCTCAAGGCTCTCGCCAAAGTCCTTGTAGTTGACGAAATCCTTGGTCGTCGCGAGTGCCCAGCCAAACGGCTCTCCGAAAGGTCCGGGGTTACGCGTGTCACGCTGATGATAGAGATAGAACGTGCCGTCCTCGCCGTACGGCATGATGTCGCCTACCCAAATTCCCTCAGGCTGGTAATACACCTTGTGCATCCGAGACTTCCTTTCCCACAAGATACTAACTCGGTACAACTGCAAGATATGTCAATCGTTTTCATATGTCAAACGTTTTCACATCAATACGTCTTTTCGCAGTTCCAGTCGTCGGCAAACGGTTGACATATGCCGGCGAACGGTCATCAGAGGCGTTTGAGGAATTCTTTTGGCACGGGATGAACTACGCGGTTTTGCCCTCAATGAGTTCAACGGGGAGCTTGATATTCGATTCAGGATTATCGCCGTTAACAAGAGCGATGATGGATTGCGCCGCGAGCTCTCCGATGCGATCGATATCTTGGCGTACGGTTGTTAAGTCAGGCATAAACGTCATAGTGCGGCGGGCACCATCCGCGCCCACGACCTTAATATCGTCCGGAGCGCTCAAGCCGCGCTGCTTCATAATGTTGAGACAGATGGCCGCCATCGTGTCGTCTCCCGCAAAGATGCCGTCAATATCGGGGTTCTCATCGAGGATCTTCGCAACGACCGCGCTCTTTTCGTCATCGGGCTTAACGAACTCGACCTCACGGACAAGCGCGGGCAAACCGGCCTGCTCAACAACATCGAGGTAGGCATCGGTACGCTTATTGGCAGGCATGCGCATGCGGCTATTGCTGCGCAGGCACAGGATGCGTGAACACCCGTCATCGATCAGGCGACGCGTGGCAAGTTCGCCGATGCTATAGCTGTCGCTCGCAATCTGAACAGAGGCCTCGCCAAGGTCGCAGTCGATACCAACCAGGCTCAAGCCCATCTCGGCATATGCCTCAGCACCGATATTGAGGGAGTTGACGATGACGCCGTCGACCATATTGCGGCGGAGCATGTCAATATAGGAACGCTCAAGATCGGGTCGATTGGCGCTGTTGCACAGCAACATCTTAAAGCCGTTTTCCGCCAACGTGCGCTCGACCGCCTGCACAACCTGAGCATGGAACGGGCTGCTCACAAAGGGAACGATCATGCCGATAAGGTTCAGGCGACCGTTGAGCATGGCACGGGCGATATCGTTGGGCGTATAGTTGATGCGCTCCATCGCGGCATGGACCTTATCGCGGGTTTCTTGGCTAATATAGCCGCGATTATTAAGCACGCGAGATACCGTAGTGGGCGAAACCCCCGCCACCGCTGCAACTTCCTTGATGCCAGGCTTAGCAGAATCCTTAGAACGAGCGCCCTCGCGAGCCATAGCACCCTCCCCCATCAACATGTCATACGTTTACATACGAACAAAGCATACCCCAACAACAGCGGGAAGACGGTAACAGTACAAGTAAGTAAACGACTCATCCAAATAATTAGGAGAGTTTCGCCTAAAGGGTGACTACACAGGACCCCGCCGGGGCTGTTTGGGCTACCTCCCAAAACATTCCGCACTGATATTTTCTGTATTGAAGACGTCGATGATGCGCCCGTATACCATTGACGTCGACACCATCAGACGCGGTCCGCGCGGTGACCCCACATTCCGCTGGCGCCCACAGGGCTGCCCTCGTTTCCTGACATGTCCCGCGCGGGCCGCGGCGAGCCGAGACCGCCGCATGACCTAATAGGAGCATGGAGCGATACCGCGGACCCGAACAACCGCATTCTATCGCGCCCCGTCAGTGTGCCGTCTGCCCGGTCCAGGCGAGCACGGAAAGAACGGAGCGAGACATGAGAACCGAATCGACACCCGGCGCCCGCGGGCCGGTCTTCTGCGGGGTCGACACCCACGCCGACTCGCACTGGCTGTGCGTCCTCGACTGGAGGGGCCGCAAGGTCCTGTCCCGCCAGTTCCCCGCCGACGCGGCGGGATACGAGGCGCTCGCCGGGGCGATCGCGGCGGCCGGGGAGCCGGCCTGCGTCGCGATGGAGGGGACGTCGTCCTACGGGGCGGGCCTCACCAGGCACCTCGCGTCGCTGGGGATGCCCGTGCGCGAGGCGCTCTCCCCGGCGAGGACGCAGAGGAGGCGCCCGGGGCAGGGAAAGTTGTTAGCGCTACTGTAAAAACAACCAATTTCGCCATCGCACTTTAGCCGATTCCG
>UQVD01000062.1 GCA_900544385.1 uncultured Collinsella sp. | reverse complement strand
ATATCGTCGGCAGCGTCAGATGTGTATAAGAGACAGTGCCAGCCGTCAAGGGGTTCTTTGGCGGTGAGGGTGCGAAAGTCGTTGCAGGCCAGCAGGTTACTATCACGATTCCCGATGGTGCCTCGGGTGACAGCATCGCTTCGATTCTCTCCGAGAACCATATCGTAGAAAATCCCAAGGATTACTATGCGGCGGTGAAAAAGCTCAACGCCGATATGTCGCTCAAGCCTGGTGATTATTCGTTCACCACACTCATGGATGCGACCAAGGTTGTTCAGCAGCTCATGGAAGGCCCCAACGCGGGCTCCAATACGCTGACTATCCCTGAGGGCCTGACGGTCGATCAAGTCGCCGACCGTGTGGCTCAGGCCTACGACAGCATCTCTAAGGAAGACTTCCTCAACCAGGCCAAGGCCTCCAACTACGTGGACGACTATAGCTTCCTTAAGGGCGCCGCCAACGACTCGCTCGAGGGTTTCTTGTTCCCCAAGACCTATTCGTTGGGTGATTCGCCGACGGCCGATGGCGTGATTCGCGCTATGCTCGATCAGTTTAAGACCGAGTACAAGTCGCTTGACTTTGCGAGCTGCGAAGCCAAGATCAAGGAACGCTACGGTGTGGAGATGTCCGACTACGACATCGTCAACTTGGCCTCTATCGTTGAGCGCGAGGGCCTCAACGCCGATCAACGTGCGCACGTGGCCTCGGTCTTCTACAACCGCCTTGCCGGCAAGCTCGACGGTCTGCGCTATCTCAACAGCGATGCGACCATGATGTATGTCACCGGTGGCGAGGTTACCGCCGACGACCTGCAGAGCGATAGTCCGTATAACACCTATAAACACGAGGGTCTGCCGCCCACGCCCATCTGCTCTCCGTCGCTCGAGGCACTCAAGGCCACGCTTGAGCCGACCGACTCCGAGGACCTGTATTTCTACATTACGCAGGACGAGGAGTACTTCTCGCAAACCTACGAAGAGCATCAACAGTCTTGGAATTAACATGAGGATTTTTAGCCCCAAACGATACGTTGCCTCGGTCGATCGCATCGACCTTGATACCCTGTGGGCCGACGGTAAACGCGCCATTCTGCTCGATCGCGATAACACCCTCGTGCCGCGCGACACCGAGCAGGTTCCCACCGCGGTTTCCGCTTGGCTCGACGCCGCCCGCGCCAAAGGTTTTAAGCTGTGCATGGTGTCCAACAACTGGCATCGCGACCAGGTCATGAGCTCTGCACGCGAGCTGGGACTCGAGGCCATCAGCCACGCTATGAAGCCGGCGCCGTTTGCCCTCAAGGCGGGTCTTAAGCGCCTCGGCGCCACGGCCGACGAGGCGGTGCTGATCGGTGATCAGCTCTACACGGACGTGTGGAGCGGCAACTTCGCCGGCGTCGATACCATCTTGGTTAAGCCGCAGGCGACGCAGGACCTGTGGTATACGCAGATCTTCCGTATCTTTGAGCGCCGGGCCCTGCGCGACCTTCCCTGCGAGGAATAGGTCTCGCTATGTCCCAGCACACCAAACACGGCTGCGACCATATCTTCTTTATCGGCTTTTTGGGCGCGGGCAAATCGACGCTCGCGCGCAACGTCGGAACCATGTTCAAGCGGCGTTTTATCGATACCGACCGCCTGGTCGTGCGCCGTTGCGGCAAGTCGGTAACCGAGATTTTTGAGACTGAGGGTGAGGGTCGTTTTCGCGAGCTCGAGACCTCGGCGCTCCGTTCGCTCCAAAGCGAGCGCAGCCTGTTGGTTTCGTGCGGGGGCGGTATCGTCGAAACGCCGGTGAATATTGAGCTGATGCACGAAATGGGTACGTGCGTGTACCTCGAGGGCGACTTTGAGGATTCGATTCGCCAGATTCGTCGGTCCGACACGCGCCCCGATTTTCGCTCTCCCGAGCATGCCGCGCGCCTGTTTGAGCATCGCCGTCCGCTGTATCGCCAGGCCGCCGACCTTACCCTTGATATTCGCAACAAGTCCTTCGAGGACGTTTCCTACCTTTGTGCCGAGATGCTTTTGGAGCGTGGGCTGCTATGATTCGCCGTCAACTGATCAATTTCCAAAACCGCAGTGTCGATGTCCGCGTCGGATTGGGCGCGTTCGATGAGCTGTCGCGCATGTTTTCCTCGGCTGTGGGCAAGCCTAAGCGCGCGATGGTCGTTTGGAACGACGACACGTCAGAGCGTTTTGGTGAGGTCGTCGAGCATGCGCTGGTCGACGCCGGCTTTGCCGTGTCGCTGCTAGTCCTTGAGCTTTCGCCTGCTGGTGCCACGCTGGCCGATGCCGATGCGATCTTTGGCGCCCTGTCTGCCAACGGCATTACCTGCGACGATCTGGTTGTCGCCGTTGGCGATGCCGCAACCTGCTCGGTTGTTAGCTGGTGCGCCAACCAGTGGTGCGGCCGAACCGAGTGCGCGCTGTTGCCGACGACCTTCGACGCCATGCTCACGGTCGCGACGACCATGAAGCCGCTCGTCGCCTCGTCGGCGAATGCGCTTCCCGCCATCGCGTTCCGTCCCGAACCGGGCTTGGTCGTGTGTGACCTCGACCTTGTTCGCGAGACGGACCCCGAGGACCTCAAGCTCGGCTATGTGGTACTTGTTGGCACCATGCTTTCGAGCAGTAAGTCCCGCTGGAATCAGTTTACTGAGACCGTCCCCGAGATTCTCGCGGGCGAAGAGGTCGCACTCGTCAATGCCGTTCAATGGTCTCAGACTGCCCGTAAAGACGTGCTGACGGCAACGAACCCGAGCGCCCGCCATGCTCTCGATTTTGGCAAAACGGGGGAGCGTACCCTGCGCGCCTGCTTGGGCGATGCCGCTTCGCAGGTCCCTGCCTACCAGCTGTTGTCCGAGGGCATGCGCTTTGAGGCGCGCCTAGCACATGATGCCTGCGATTTCGATATCGATTACGTCTTTGAGGTCGATGACTGCCTGGAGGACTTTGGCATCGAGGAGCTTGCCTTCGATCTGGAGCCTGCCGTTTATATCGAGGAGTTCCGTAGGCAGCAGTTTGTTCGCTCGAACCGCAGTATGTTGCCGCTGCCCGCTGCACTCGGCGCCATTCGTCTAACGAGCGTTGAGGACGAGGTTCTTGAGCGCCATGCTCACGCCTACTTGGCTGCTCGCAAAGAACTTCTCTAAGATTTATTGACATCCATCGTCTTTCGTATCATGTTGAGGGGCGGGTTTCCAATCGGTTGCGGATCGCATGCGATTCCGTCGTTCGGTTGAGACCCGTCCCGTCTATATTGAGACAACAAGAAAGGAATCTGCATGTCTGAGTTTGCTGCCGGTCCTGCCGGTCGTATCGAGCGTGTCCGTGCCCTTATGGCCGAGCGTGGCTACGACGCCATCGTGGTGCGCGACGAGGCCAACCTTCGTTGGCTTACGGGCGTGAAGGGCGTTTTCGACTACACCTTCGAGTTCCCGCACGCGGCGTTTATTACGGCCGACCAGTGCCTGTTCCACACCGACTCGCGCTACCTCAACAGCTTTGAGGAGAACACGCCCGCCGGCAGCCCCTGGGTCTACGACATGGATGAGGGCACCATCCCCGGTTGGGTCGCCGGCAAGATCGCGGCCAACAAGTGCCGCGTCTGCGCTGTCGAGGATGATATGCAGATTAATTTCTACCAGGGCATTCAGCGCGGCCTGGAGGACCGCTCCGTCGCCTGCATGCTGCCGCTGATGCACGACGACATCCGCAAGATGCGCGCCATCAAGGATGCCGAGGAGATTGAGCTCATGCGCCACGCACAGTCGATCACCGACGCCGCCTTCCAGCACATGCTCGGCTTTATTAAGCCTGGTATGACCGAGAAGCAGGTTCGCAACGAGCTCGAGAACTTTATGTTCGCCAACGGCGCCGACAGCCTGGCCTTCGGCTCCATCGTGGCGAGCGGCCCCAACACCGCCAACCCGCATGCCGTGCCGAGCGACCGCGTGATTGAGAAGGGCGACTTCGTCCTCATGGATTACGGTGCGGGCTACTGCGATTATCGTTCCGACATGACGCGCACCGTCGTGATGGGCGAGCCTACCCAGGAGCAGCTCGACCTGTACGCGCTCGTGCGCCGTACGCACGAGGAGTGCGTCGCCGCCATCCATCCGGGCGTCGAGGGCAACGACATTTTCAAGCTTTCCAAGAAGATCATCGGTGATGCCGGCTATGGCGATTACTACAACCATGGTCTGGGCCACGGCGTGGGCATCGACATCCATGAGCTGCCCAACTTCAACCGCAGCAAGAACACCATCGAGGTCGGCTCGGTTATCACCATGGAGCCCGGCGTGTATCTGCCCGGTGTGGGCGGCGTGCGCCTGGAGGACTACGGCGTGGTCACCGAGAACGGCTATGAGCCCTTCACCAAGACCCCGCACGACCTGCACATCATCGATTGCTAGCCCATTTCGATAGATTTTTTTGGGCGGGGCGTCCGGAGCAATTCGGACGCCCCGCGTTCTCTTTTTATGCGCTCGCTGCAGGCGCCGTCTGCAAGTGTATAATTTCGGTCGTATGTAATTTGGACGCTTGTGCGTTCTGCCCATAACAAGAAAGGTCGCTATGCCTACCATTTCTACCGCCGACTTCAAGAACGGCCTCGGTCTCCGTATTAAGGACAAGGTCTACACCATCGTCGAGTTCCAGCATGTCAAGCCGGGCAAGGGCGGCGCGTTTGTGCGCTACAAGACCCGCGACATCAAGAGCGGCCGCGTCGTCGAGAACACCTGCAACGCCGGCACCAAGTTCGAGAGCGTCATGCTCACCACCCGTGAGTTCCAGTACCTCTACAACGATGGCGCCGACTACATCTTCATGGACAATGAGACCTATGAGCAGGTTCCCGTTCCCGAGGACATGGTGGGCGAGAACTCCAAGTGGCTGCGCGAGAACGACATCTGCCAGCTGCTCTTCGCCGACGATGAGCTCATGGGCGTGACTCCGCCGATGTTCATCGAGACCACCATCGTCCAGACCGACCCGGGCTTTAAGGGCGACACCGTCCAGGGTTCCACCAAGCCGGCCACGATCGACACCGGCGCTGTCATCCAGGTCCCCATGTACCTCAACGAGGGCGAGGTCATCAAGGTTGACACCCGCGACGGCAAGTTCGTCTCCCGCGTCTAGCAACCAAATCTTCTAGGAGGACTCATGCCCCAGGAAATCAAGATTGACGGCATCGGCATTTCGCCCGATGTTCTGACCGCCATCGTCTCGCGCGCCGTGTCCGATGTCGAGGGCATCGCCTCCGTTGGCGTCAAGGACCTTGCCACCAACCTTGTCTCCATGATGCTCTCGTCCAAGGCCCCGGCTTCCGAGCCGGCGGTCGAGGCCGAGGTCGTCGGCGACAAGCTCGCACTCACCGTGCGTGTCGTGGTGTTCTTTGGCTATCCGTTCAAGAAACTCGCCGAGGCCGTTCGCGCCGCCGTGGTCGCCGCCATCGATGCCCAGGTGGGCGTTGAGGTTGAGCGTGTTGACGTTTGCATCGACGGCCTCGTTTTCCCCAAGGAGTAACCTTTGAGCCTTAAGGTTTATCGCGGGCGTACTCTTGCCCGCAGTCAGGCGCTGCAGCTGCTGTTTCAGGCCGAGGCCACGGACAGCCCGCTCGAGCGCGTCCTCGAGGGTGATTTCCTGATCTCGAAGGGTCCCCTCGACCCCTATGCGCTGGAGCTGTGCCGCGGTGCCTACGAGCATATCGACCGCATCGACTGCGCTCTGCGTTCCGTTGCCAAGAACTGGGATCTTATGCGCATGCCCGGCGCCGACCGCAATCTGCTACGTATCGCCGTTTACGAGATGCGTTTCCTCACCGACGAGGAGGTCTCGGACGCCATCGTGATCAACGAGGCCGTCGAGCTTGCCAAGGCCTATGGCACCGACCAGTCCGCGTCGTTCGTCAACGGCGTGCTGGGCAAGATCGCTCGCAGCGAGGAGCTGCCGGGCGAGGACCTGTACCAGGAGCTGCTGGCCGAAGATCGCGCTCGCGAGGAGGCACAGGCTGCCGAGGCTGCCGCAAAGGTTGCGGTTGCTCAGGCTGAGGCTGGCGTGCTGGCCGAGGATGCGGACGCCGCCGAGGCTGTTGTCGACTCCGTCGAGGAGTAGCCATGCCAGAGGGTTCCGTCCGCAACTTCGACGAGATCTCGGACCGTCTGGACCAGATCATCGCTACCGTTCGCTCCAAGGATACGTCCTTGGAGCGTTCACTCGATCTGTTTGACGAAGCGATTGAGCTTGGCTCCCGCGCGGTCGATATGGTCGACAAGTTTGAGTTGACGCCGCGTGAGGCCGACAAGCTCGAGCAGGAATACGATGAGGATGCGGCAAACGAATCCCAGGATAGCTAGGCCGCATCTCCGGATACGAATGGTTGATGGCATTCATGAAACGCGTGCGTCTTGATGACGAACTGATTTCACAGGGCATCTGCGCCGATCGCGCGGATGCCCTTCGCACTCTTATGGCCGGCTTGGTTTCGAGTGGCGGCGAGCGCTTGACTTCGCCGGGCCTTAAGGTGATCCCGGGGCTGCCACTGCACGTGAAGGGGCGCATTCCCTATGTTGGCCGCGGCGGTCTTAAGCTCGAAGGCGCGCTTGATGCGTTTGGCATCAATCCGACGGGCCTTGCCTGTCTGGATGTGGGCTGCTCTACCGGCGGTTTTACCGATTGCCTGCTCAAGCGCGGAGCTGCGACCGTTGTCTCGGTGGACGTGGGTCGCGCCCAGTTTGATTGGTCGTTGCGTCAGGACGATCGCGTGATGCTGCATGAGCGCACCAACGTGACGCAGCTGCCTGAGCTTGGCTATGCCGGCGCCATCGACCTGGCAGTGTGTGATGTCTCGTTTACCAGCATCGCGAACATTATCGATGCGGTGCTGGCGTGCCTGGCGCCTACGGGTGCATTCTGCACGCTCGTAAAGCCGCAGTTTGAGGCTCCGGCGGCGCTGGTGGGCGAGGGCGGCATTGTGACCGATCCCGCCGTGCGCCGCGATACACTCGTGGCGGCGGTTAAACTCTTTGCTGCCAAGGGCCTCTTTCCGGTCGATGTGTGCGTGTCACCCATTCATGGTGCAAAGGGCAACGTTGAGTTTTTCCTGTACGGCACGAGATTTGACCCTGGCGACCGCTCGCAAGACGAGCTGCAATCCCAGGTATCGGTTATGAGCGAGAAAGCTGCAATGCTATGAAGGTCTTTCTGGTTCCCAATTATTACAAGCAAGAGGCGGTCGAGAGCGGCCTGATGCTCGAGCTTTGGCTGACGCGCCAGGGCTATGAGGTGGCATGGGCTGCCGACCAGCGATCCAAGATTCAGAGCACGCCTGATATTGACGGCTCCGATCTGGTCATTACGCTCGGCGGCGACGGTACGTTGCTGCGCGCTGCCCGCATCCTCAACCATCGCGAGATTCCTATCCTCGGTCTTTCCTATGGTCACCTGGGCTTTTTAACTGCTGCGAGCCCCGAGGAGCGCGACATTCTGCAGGTCGTGAGCGACGCCCTTTCCGGCGAGCTGCACGTGAGCCGTCGCGCCACCATCGCCGCGGATATCGTGTCCGTGCGCGAAGACGATACAAAGGATGTCGTGCGCACCTTCGCCCTCAACGACATGGCGCTTACCCGCGGTCCGCTGTCCGATATGGTCGAGTTCGACATCACGGTGTCCGGCCACCATATCGATCGCCTGCGTGGCGACGGTGTGGTCGTGTCCACGGCGACTGGTTCTACGGGGTACGCGCTCAGTGCCGGTGGCCCCATTGTGAGCCCCGACTATACGGGCATGGTCTGCGTACCTATTGCGCCGCACACCATTCAGGCCCGTGCCTTTTTGACTTCGCCGAGTGATGTCGTCGAAATCTTTATGTCCGATGATCGCCCGAGTGTTCCGGCGATTGCTATCGATGGACAGTTTATTACCTGCGATGGCACCGTTGAGAGCGTGGCTGTGCGCCGCGGGCCCGGAGATGTGCTGCTCCTCGATTACGGCCCCGAGAGCTTCTATAACTCGGTGAGCCGCGTTTTCTACGGAGTCCGTCATGATCGATGAGCTGCAGGTTTCTAACATTGCACTCATTCGCGAGGCGACGCTGGTGCCGAGTGCCGGTCTGACTGTCCTGACCGGCGAGACCGGCGCCGGCAAGACCGCGCTGCTCTCGGCCCTCAAGCTTATTTTGGGTGAGCGCGCGGATTCGTCGACGGTGCGCGAGGGCGAGGCGCTGGCGAGCGTCGAGGCACGGCTGTTTGACGGCCCGCACGACACGGAAGGCTTCACGGTCCAGCGCAGCCTTTCTGCCGAGGGCCGCAGCCGCGTGAAGATTGACGGCCGCATCGCCAGTGTGCGCGAGCTTTCGGAGCGCGTTGGTGTGATGATGGATCTGTGCGGCCAACACGAGCACCAGCGATTGCTCGATCCGGCGCATCACGTTGCGATGGTCGATGCATGGGCAGGGCGCCCGGCACTCGAGGCGCTGGATGCGTACCGCGCCTGCTTTAAAGCATCGCGCGCTGCAGCCAAGGAGGTCCGTCGCGTCGAGGAGGCCTCACGTGCGCGGGGGAGTCGCGTCGAGGAAGCGCGCTTTGCGCTCGAGCGCATCGGCGAGGTCGACCCCAAACCGGGCGAGTATGAGGAACTCGAGGAACTGCTGCCGCGCTCCGAACATGCCGAGGTACTGGTTGCCACAGCTAACGATGCCCATGCATCGCTTGCCTCCGAAGGGGGAGCGCTCGACGCCGTGAACAGCGCCGTGGCAGAACTTTCCCGAATGGCTACCGTCGATCGCAAACTGGGCGACATTGCCGATGCGCTTTCGGATGCCTGTATCTCACTTGAGGATTGCGCGAACGAGCTTCGTGCCTATCGCGATGGCGTCGCCTTCGACCCGCGCGAGCTCGCTCGCATGCGTGAGCGGTATTCCGACCTCAAGGGCCTGTTGCGTCAGTGGGGCCCCACCATGGACGATGTTTTTGCCATGCGCGATCGCTCGCAAGAGCTGCTGTCCCTGGTCGATGATGGCGATGAACAGATCAAAAAGGCGCGTGAGGCACTCGGGAGCGCTGAGCGCGAGTTGTTTGCCGCTGCCAAGGCACTTAAGCGCGCCCGCAATACGGCGGCCCCGCGCTTCTGTCACGAGGTTGGCCGCCAGATGGCTCGCCTGGAGATGGGCGGCGCCGAGCTCGTCTGGGAGTCGCGCGATCTTCCCCGTGCTGAGTGGACGCCCGTTGGTCCTTCGAGCTACGAGCTGCTATACCGCAGCGGTGCCGGTTTGACTCCACGTCCCCTGCGCCGCATTGCGTCGGGCGGCGAGCTCAGCCGCGTCATGTTGGCAAGTAAGGTTGTCCTCGGTAACGCGGACGGTGTCGATACGCTGGTGTTTGACGAGGTCGATGCTGGCGTCGGTGGCTCCTCGGCGCGTGCGCTCGCGGGCGTGCTGGCAGATCTCGCCGCTACGCATCAGGTGATTGTCGTAACCCACTTGGCGCAGGTCGCCGTCATGGCTGACAAGCATTATGTCGTCAGCAAGGAACCGGGCGATGTTCCCCAGACGCATTTGGACGAGGTAACCGGTGAAGCGCGTACCGCCGAGATCGCCCGCATGTTGAGCGGCGATCAGTCCGAGGCAAGCTTGGCCCACGCGAAGCAGATGCTCGAAGAAGCTCGAGGTTAGGTCGTATCAGCGGTGTTGGTGGGACAAAATGGACTGAAATTTTTGTCCCACTACGCGTTTTACTCAACGACCTTATCCGGCTGGATGAGCTCCTCGTAGTAGCTGATATGCTCGCGAGCGTCTTCAATCTCGGGCAGCAGGAAGTTGTAGATGACTTCGATGATCATCGTGGCGCTGATCTTAGAGAACGCAAAGTCGCCCGTCGTCAGCAGCGCTTCGTGGTTGACGGTGTTAAAAGTGTAGTCTGCCAGGCGCGCGAGCGGGGATTTACTGTCGCTGCTGATGACGACTACGGTTGCGCCGCAGTTGTGAGCCGCTTTTGCCATGCGATTCAGTCGGCGCGATTTGCCAGAGTTTGAGATTAGCACGATGACGTCACCCGGGCGTAACGTGAGCGCAAAGCCGATTGATGTCTCGCTAATGGTGCTCGCCATGCAGCGCAGGCCCAGCTGCGAAAACTTAAACGTCGCATCGAGCGCGACCGCGTTCGTATTGCCCACGGCGGCGAACTCAATAACGCCGGCATTCTTAAGCGCGTGTACAACTGCGGCCAACGTGTCGTGATCTATGCCGTCGATGGTCGCATTAAGCTCACTCACCTTGGCGGCGAGGATATTTTTTAGGCTCTGCTCCATATTGTCGAGCGAGACCTCGTCAGTCAGGCCCTCGTTACGCTGGCTTTCCAAATCCCTCGCCAACGAAAACTGAAAGCTGCGGAAGCTACCAAAGCCAAGCTTGCGGCAGAAGCGCGAAACGGTCGCCTCGGACGTGGCGGCGGCGCGCGAGAGCTGAGCGGCCGTGAGGCGTGGCGCCTCGGACTGGTGCTCCAATATATAGTCGACAATGCGCTGCTCGGACTCGCTGTATCCCTGATGGGTGCTAATGAGGGAAAGTGCGCTCTTGCTACTATCGGTCATGGATGGCTCCTGGTTGGCATGAAAATCTAATTTACTACGCCATGCCATAGTATACGGCCATTTTCAATTACAAGATACACCTTGCCGTTTCAAGTGTTGATGGTAAACTTTCACTTACCGTTTACGGTTATGAAAGAACCTTTCACCGGAGATTTGCACCTTAGCTCTTCTCACGCGGACGGTAGGTTGGTATCTTTCAGTTGTGGAAAAACGCGCATCGAAGCGCGTGTAGGGGAGCGCCCGCGGGCGCTGTACTCAAGAAGGAGGGACACATGGCTAAGTTTGACATCATCGCCGCGACCGGTTGCCCGACCGGCATTGCGCACACCTTCATGGCGAAGGAGGCGCTGGAGAAGGCTGCTGCCGAGCGTGGTCTGACCATTAAGGTCGAGACACATGGCCAGGTCGGTGTCGAGAACGAGCTCACCAAGAGTGAGATCGCTGGTGCCAAGGCCGTCGTCGTCGCAGCCGATAAGGATGTCCAGGCTGAGCGTTTCGCCGGCAAGCCCATGGTTTCCGTCGGTGTTTCCAAGGCCCTGTCCGTCGAGGCCGCCGGAAAGCTGATCGACCGCGCGCTCGCCGCCAAGGGCGACGACACGGTTGCCGCTGCCGCCGATGTCGAGGACGAGGTCGAGGAGAAGGAGTCCATCGGTCACGTCATCTACAAGCACCTCATGAACGGCGTCAGCCACATGCTGGTCTTCGTCGTTGCCGGTGGTGTTCTGACCGCCATTTCGTTCCCTGTCTCTTATACACATCTGACGCTGCCGACGATATGCAGT